>JAAOXX010000068.1 GCA_018221025.1 Candidatus Altarchaeota archaeon
GAAATTCATCTAAATGCTTGCGGGGAAGATTGTGCACAGGTTTGTGCTAATATTCACACCAGAATGAAGCCGATAATGGGCACGTCTGCCATTTCAGACCCGTATAAGAGCGCTTTATCAAGAAAAGGATTTATACAAACAGAGCTTAGTCTTAATTAGGTGTTAAAATGAAGGGCGATACAGGAAGTCCAATTTGGATTGTGGTTACACTTCTCTTGGCTTTAGTGGTTGGTATTACGATGTACCAATTGCTGCAGAAAACTTCGGCCAATAAAACATTTGATGATTGGATGGGCCAAATAAATCAAGGTCAGGCCGAATTGTCTGTAGGTTCATTTTGTGATGCATGGGAAGGTGCAGGTTTTGTCAGAGGGGCAGTAAACCCAACTGAACTAGCTAAAGCAACTGTTGCTGCGGCGCATCCAACTATGGCGGTTAAGTATTTCACGGAAGACGAATTCAATATTGGTGAAAGATTGTCTCCCTGTGATTGCGCAGTGTACTTGTACCAAACAGGAGTATTAGACCAACTGGATACACAGAGCTGGTATGATCCTGATGAGTGTCACGAAATGACCAATGATATTGCAGAGAGTCGGGGTCTTACGAGGAGAAACTAGATGAAAGGACTTTCCCTTTTAGTCTATACCATCCTCTTAACTTTTCTTTTTTTATCGAATAGAGTCGCATTCCTGTCGCTTGCCAGTGCAGTGAATGGAGTGCCTGCAAAAATTGACCAAATGACAACACAATTAGCGAGTGATTTAGTGTCAAAGCCCATAATAACACCGCCATCAATTGCTGATGTGTTTATCAGCGACTGTGTGGTTCCGCGTCATCCGGAATTAGATACTGAAGATGTTGAAATAGCTCTCAGGGGATGTACTAATGCGGCGGGAGTGGTCTGTTTATTTTATCCATATTATGAGTATAGGTATAGGATGTGCCATGGAATACGGTATGAGCCAACAGAAACCTATTATTTCCCAATGAATGATTCTAATGCATATTCAGTTGAAAGGGATGACAATGAGAGGACTTTGACATTGACGCGGGTAGATTTATCATAGAGTCGGAGTTGAAGTTAAATATCTGGACTGGACTTAGTTTTGTGGGTATTCAAGAGAATGTAATGGCCTATTGGACAATAATTCCAGCTGTCGTTTCGTTCACTGTTTTAATGAGTGTAGCAGTAAATTTTTTCTCATCCATGAGCGCTTCACAATTAATGATGGATAGGGCCGTAAAAACTGATATGATTGCGAGTTCAATGAGTTTTTTGAGTATACACAACGATTCTGAAATTTCAATTACGTGGGATTATACCCCATTTATTCTTGGTATTGATGAGGGTTATCTGATGATGTTAATCCCGACGGGGGATGCTCCCGTATCACCGTATCCGGAAACAGTACCAATTACTGGCTCAGTTGAACGGGATGGTGTAAATTTTTTCTTAGGATACGAAATTGGTGAATTTCATTTTGTAAGTAATGGAACAAATGAGGTGTATACTACATGAAAGGATTTGAACAGGCAGTACTAACGGGTTCTTTGTTATTAATCTTGAGTGTAATCACAATTGCATCTTTTAATTTTTCTGCGAAAAGTGAAATGACTGGATGGAGACTTACAAGGATTTCAATGATTCATGCAAATCTTATGGCTGGTGACATGCTTCAAGACGACTTGGGTATAATTGATGAAAGCAAGCTTTCAACATTTTTTTCAAAAGGATACGAGGTAACATACGACATCCCAGAATTAGAGGAATCAGACTACGGATTACCAAGGGATAAGGTTGGGTACTCTGAACTTACAGGAAAAGGAATTGCAAGATATAGTTTACCAGTGGTGATTGGTCCAAACAATGAATATGGACTCTTGAGCATCACTCTAACGAAGAATGAATCGGATGATTTGTCAGACTTATACGTGGCATTCGAAAACGCTAATGTAGTATTTGAAACGGAATAAAGGTAATTGAAATGGGAATAATAGGCAGTGTGAAAAGTGCTGGTGGTAAATTAGCAGGAGTTTCAACTGGTATGGCGGCTGCTGGATTTGGTTTAGGGCTCGCCATTGGATTTTCACGTTTTTTCAAATTATCCCTTACAATTACTGCAGGATTTATGCAGAGTATGGACCCAGCCTATCCATTTTTACAGGCAATTGCAATGCATGCAGTAAGTGGTAAACCATTTTTGTATTTTATGTCTGAATCATTGAAACAGGGTACGGACATTATAGATGGTGTAAATATTTCTGAAGAATTACTTAGGTTTAAAGAGACTTTTCAATTAATTAATTCAACAGATGATGTGGTTGTTTCTGTTGGTGAAAATAGTGGGAATCGGGTAGTGTTGGCGGTGCCTCCAGGTGGGAAATTGGTGATGACATATGAGTGGTCCTAAAGGTTTTGTTGCCCAGCTTGCAACACTTGCGTTGGCAGGAATAGTTGGAATTGGGGTAGCATGGTGGGTAAGTGAACAGGCAAAACTCAAGATAACGACAGAACTTTATCTATCAGATTTATCCAGCATTAATATGTTGTATCAATCCAGAAATATTCAAGAATATATTAGATTATCGCAGGATGATATAATTAGAGAGTTTGTAAATTCGGGTGGTCCCGTGGAATGCGGACGCGTACCAATATCAAATAGGATGGTTAGTGTATGGAAAGCCGGAACCTGTGAAATCGAGTATTGGTCAGATTATGCAGTAGACCTATCTGGTGAAATAGCGTTTGATATTGTAAGTATGTATGCAGGGGGCTGGGGTGTTGCTGCATCATACAATGAGAGTAAGTTTTGTCTGAATAGGGCGGATAAGCTCCCATTTGGTTTCTATCGCGCAGACGTGTGTTTTGAATCGGGACTAGTGGGAGTTATTGACACGGCTTTCAGAGATATGATTGATTCATATGAAGCAGGAGGGGCAACATGCGCTTGTTTTGATACATACACTGTTTGTTGGAAAGACTTGAACTCATACAATTTCACTTATGGATTAATTGAAAGTTGTTGAAGCATTTCGAGTTCAAAGAAATGCAGTTCAGAAGGAACAATAATTGACAGGGGTTTCTCTCCAAACTTCTTTGTTTTCAGAACTTTTGCCGTATCAAAATATATTTTTTCACCAGCCATTCCGAGTCTTTCACAAACTATGAGTTTAGTGTGAATCCCCATTTCTTCCAATACAAGGAGTCCATCAAGTACACTAATTTCTGGGTCTAGTAGACAGACCGTGTGAAGCCCTGTTTTTTGGTTTTGTTCGATTCGTTCCTTATCGCTTTCAAAATTCTTGGATAAGGTAACAATTCGCCCGAACTTATAGGAACTAAGGCCGGTTCGAGAAAGTGCATTAATAATTGAGGGCGCATGGATAACTTCGAATGCTACACCTTTTTTCTTACATCCTAGTATTAGCGAGATATGTGTTGTGGCAAATAGTGGGTCTCCCGGGACCAATAATGCCACTTTTTTTGAAACTGCTTGTTCAATAAGAAAATCACTTTCAACTTTTTCTCGTGGAAGGGTTTCAACACTTGTATCTAGCTCGTAGGAAAAACTCGTGTAATTTTCAATATACTTCGTGTCCGCATTTTTTAGTGCACTGGCACCCTTCAGAGTCATATCCCCCTTTTCTAAACCCATACCAATCAGGTAAAGCATAGGAGTGGTAATTAACATAAATTAAGAAGGCTTCGCATATTGTGAAGGTTTTAGATTCAGGCGTATTCATTGAGGACATATTAGTGAAGGGTGTAACTACTCGCAGTGTTTCCGAAGAAACAGCGGTTCCTGCAACTATTGAAATTCTTGAGCCAAAAACTGAATTTGTTGAGAAGATAAGAGAGGGGGCCAAAAAAAGCGGTGATTTAGACGTATTAAGCAGTGCAGACATAGACGTATTAGCTCTTGCATTGGAAATAGGGGGAATGGTGGTTACAAACGACTTTGCAATTCAAAATGTCGCCTCAGCGATGAAAATTCCTTGGGAAGGGAGTGGAAAATCAATAACTCATGAAATAAAGTGGGAATGGTATTGTCCGGCCTGTTGGAAACGCCAGTCTGGAAAGGGTGTATGCGACAAGTGTGGAACTGATACAAAGAGGCGTCCAAAAAAGAAGAAAGGACGTGTTTAACTGAATAAACTTAGCCCCTGAGGAAAAATCTTTATAAAACGTCTTATCACACACCTTAAGTGGCAAAGATATACGCGCATACAAGAGGAAAAAGTGGAAGTAAACGTCCGTTTAGAACCAGTTCTCCCTCTTGGGTAAATTACTCAAAAGAAGAAGTTGTGCAATTAGTCGTAAAATTATCGAAAGAGGACCATTCTCCCGCAATGGTTGGTACAATTTTAAGGGACGCTTATGGCATTCCTTCCGTTAAACTCATTACAGGGAACACAGTTTCTACAATATTAGATGATGCTGGCATCAAATACGAAGTCCCACGAGACTTATTTGATTTGTTGGGCAAGTCCGTTAAGTTGAGAGAGCATCTCATAAAGAATAAAAAAGATAAGCACACTAGAAGGGGGCTTCAACAGGCTGAAATGAAGATTCTTCGTTTAGTTAAATATTACAAGAAGACTGGGAAAATCTCAGCAACCTGGAAATACACTCCAGATACAGCCAAGGTTATTGTTAGTGGTGGTAGATAATGGCAAGACGAGTAACAACTAAAGATAAGTGGAAGTCGAAGGTTTGGTACGGTATAGTTTCACCACCAGCATTTGGAGAGAAAAATGTGGGAGAGACTCCAGCAAATGATGCTAAAGAAGTTATTGGAAGGAGAATTGAAGTCACAGCTAATGAAGTGGTATCTGGACCAAAGTTAAATCAATTTAAATTGGTTTTTGAAATTGATGGAGTTGCAGGAACCACTGCAAAAACTAAACTCGCTGGATACGAGATGATTAGGAGTTTCTTGAGAAGTCTCGTAAGAAGGCGTAGAAAAAGAATTGATTTTATTAAGAATTTCGATTTGGATGGGCAAAAAGTTAGAATAAAGGTTATTGTAATGACTGCCGGAAAATGTTATACTCCACAGAAACGAGATATTCGAAAGATTATTGATGAAGTCGTGACAAAGAATGTCCATGGAAAAACTGTTGAAGAAGTTGTTAGCTCGGCAATAAATAGGGAAATTCAGAATGAAGCCAGAGAAAGGGCAAGAAAAGTATTCCCGATAGTAAGTGTTGAAGTTAGAATGATTCAATTTCTCGGCTAAAGTTCTTTTATTACACTGACTGTAGTAGCAATCCAGAGGATTCCACCCATGAATACGAGTAGAAATGCTACGAAGAAAGTCAGGAGTGCATCAATCGTTGTCGCTTCTGAAAAACTAAAGCTTGATGTTAATAGAGAACCAAGTAAAATTGAAAACGAACCGAACGCCAAAAAGGCAGCATCTTTAGTTTGCATTACTTTTTCACCCACCCGTCTCCCTTCTTAACAACTGTGCCCTCTTTTTTTAAGTAGTATAGGTATCGTCTCGCAGTTTGAGTCGTTATTCCAACTTTCTTTGCAATGTCACCCATTGTTGCCGGAGTTTTCCGTGGTTTAAGATAGGCTACAACTTCATCTTTTTTAGTTTTCTTTGCTTTTGGTTTAACCGCTTTCTTAGTAGTTTTTTTAGCTGGTTTCTTAGTTGCTTTCTTTACTATTTTCTTTTTGATAAGTTTTTTAGTGGGCTTTTTTTTTAGATTCTTAGCAGTCTTCTTTACAGCCTTCTTGACTTTTTTCTTGGTTTTGGTTGGCTTCTTGGCAGTCTTTGCCTTGGCCTTCTTTTTTTTCTTTATTGGAGTTTCCCTCAATTCCACCACCTTACTGAGTGCACCCTCAAGCTCAGCCTCTTCAGCCGCTTCAATTTCTTTGAGCAAATCCGTTCGTTGCACTGACGATCCACCGGAACCGAGGAACCAATTCAGTATTTTTCTAAACATATAATAAGTTCACCGTCGTGACTAATAAACTTTTCACACGTCTCGTCGCAATTTGACGCGTTTATCTTTTTCTTGAAGAACTTCTTTTACGAGTTTTGCAAGAGCGTCCTCTAAAGCGATGCGATGTGTTTCGGCCTCACTCATTGAGATAAATGTTCTGAGAGACGTTGATAATTTAATTTTCACCGACCAAGTACCACGCTTTACAACACGAATACTTGAGTGTGAAACCGAAGTAATCTTGCTTATTCTTTTAATTGTTGAAAGAATTTCAGACTTGGCAAATTCTGCTTCTTTTTTTCCTAAGGTCCCGACACCCGTATAGAAAATCGGAACCTTGTATTCTTGGAAGGTTGCAGCTAGCTCAAGAAGGTCTCTCTTAGTAATAATTCCTATTGGATTTCTTCGCTTATCAATTACAATTACAGGATTTTTCTTGACTTTTTCTGCAAAAAGTTTTACCCGAGTGCCTTCTCTTGCCACGATGGGTTTTTTCATGAGTTTCCCATTCAACCACATCCCAATTAGTTTTCCGGAATCATTTACAACAGGTAAAACTGATAAATCGTGTTGTGATGCGACATTACCAGCATTCTTAAGTTTTGATTCCCTAATAATGGGGCAAGGACTCATAACCATCTTAGCCTCTCGCTTACCAAGGTCATGAGTAGACGGGATTGCAGAAATTACTGTGTTTTCAGTAATTCCCAATAGAGATTCACCCGCAATTGGATAACTATCAACTTCGTATTCGAGCAGGAGTTTTGAAACCTCATATAGTGGTGTATCCATTTTTGCTGGAATGACCTGAGTAGAAAATTTCTGGACTCGTTCACCAGATGAAGCTCGAATCAAGTGTTCACGACTAACGACCTTAATCTTTTCTTTCAAAAGGCCTTTTTCCTTGATAAACATTGGTACATCACGATTTAGAAATTGTACCACGCCCTTTGCAATATCTCCCGAATTTACAATAACGGGTTCAACTGCAAGCTCCCCTGCAAAATTTGACAACATTTTTTTCACCTCGAATTCCAAGAACGAGCCTTCTCATAGAATTTTCGCTCCTCATCACTTAGTCCTGGCTGAATTTTAAGCAATGCCTCTCTAAAATGTTTCATGGTTATTTTTTCCATGAAGTGCTCTGGTCGAATTTCAATAGTTCCAAGTGACTCGGCACGATTTTTTTCTAAGATACTTTGAAC
>JAAOXX010000069.1 GCA_018221025.1 Candidatus Altarchaeota archaeon
CTTAATCAGTGCAGTTTTTTTTGCAATAAAAATGATTACACTCCCAAGAAAAGTAATTGAAAGGGAAATGTATCGATTGAAAAAAAGAAAAATCATCAAGAATCTAATTTACACAGGAATGGTTCTCACCCCGCTGCTATTTCCAATTAAGTCTGGAACGAGGGTCATAGAGGTTCTAACTGGAATATCCGGAATGCTCCCAAAAATCTTGCTTCCAATTTATGCACCATTCTATCTGCTTGGATACATGGACATCTTATTAATGTTGGAAGCGGTGCTCGTATCTTTTTTCTTCATGCACACCATGAGAATCTTGAGTTTGAAGTGGGCAAAAATTGAACCAGTAATTGGGAATACAGTTTTTGAAGAGGGAAAAGAAATAAAATTCAAACTTCGTTCAAAGTCGCGGCTTCCCTTAATTTCATTTCCTCGTCTTCCATTTAGTACTTCTGCAAAAACAAAATCCAGAATATTCAAAAACCACTACGAGGCTGAGGTCTCAGGAAAACTTCCAGTTGGGTATTATCGATTCGACGTCTTTAGATTCGAAGTTGCAACACTGCCTTTCTTTTTTTCAACAGTTTTCAAGGCAACATCTAAACCAATAGAGATAACAGTCTTGCCAAAAATAAAAGTAAAAAATGTATTGTACACAAAAAACCCATTCATCATTAGAGAAACAGGAGACCTCGTTAAGAAGGTAAGTGGGGGTTCCCTTGAGTTTGCAGGGATAAAGGAATTTCATCCAGGGGACCCAATATCTAAAATCTGGTGGAAAGGTCTTGCAAAGGGTGGCAAGATTTTGAAAAAGGATTTTTTCAGTTTGGCCGAAGACCGTTGGGTGCTGGTAATTGACCTGTCAAATCCAAATGCGAGCAAAGAAGATGAAAATGCATTACTTCGGTTTTCAAGAGGTTTCATTGAAATGTTCACACGCAAAGATATTGAAGTCAGCATTCACTTAGTTTCACCAAATTATGCATACATAGATTATTCAACTAAAAAACGAGACCTATTATCATTCTTAATTCGTCATTGGTCAGATTTTAGGAATATAAGTCACGACGGAGCAAAAGCCATTTTGAAAGATGCAATTGGAAAAGAAACGAGTGAAATTGAAATTCGGTGCAAAAATAGTGGAATTTCATTGTCTTCATTTTTGTTTTATTCCGGACTGCTCAAATCACCAAAAGACTTTTTCCAATGGAGTAGGCGAGCTACATTTAACGACTCAGTAAAGGGAATTATGAAGAATATGAATAAGAGTGGTAAAATCTTGGTTTTGACGTCTGGGATGACTGAAGGAATGGTTGACAGCATTAAGAAAGTTGCAAAGACTAAGAAGTCATCATTGCTGTTTGCAAGTTTTGAAAAGATTCCAAAAACAAAGAGCTATATTATTTCAAAGACGGCGCCAGAGAGTTCAGTATGGAGGTTGATGTATGCTTAATTTAGGTAAACGCGTAGTTGGGGAGTTAATTATTCTACTCGTAGTTATGCAGTTTTCATACTTCTTGCTGTCGGCACTTTCAACTGTTTCAATGAATATGAGAATTATTTTTGTATCAGTAATTTTGATGGTTGTGTCGGTGTTGATTATTCGTTCAAATTAATTTTTCTTAAAGTAATAATCAAACAGTTCATTGAAAGCATTGAGGTCTCGTTTTACTGAATCAGTTCCAATCTGGTACAAGTGTCCATCAAAATAAGTAAAAAGTGAAAGGATATTCTCATCTTTAACTAAACCCTCATAAACATTGTAAACCGTTTTGTTTCCACGCAGAGAAGACGTAGTATTGACGTCATCACTGGAATTCAGAACTGCATCAAAACTCACGTCGCTCATTGGAATGGACATAACATAGTAGGGTACATCCAAATCACCGACAATGTATGACTCAATGGTTCCTTCAAATTCTCCAACATCTGAAATTGCAACAATCCGAGTTGATAC
>JAAOXX010000070.1 GCA_018221025.1 Candidatus Altarchaeota archaeon
GCAATTGTTGACAACAAAATTAATGCATTCGGTCACTCTTTCCCTGAAATATTTAATCCCCATCCAAGCTTCAATAATAAGTGGGTGACGAGTTTCGGGGCCTTTTACAATTCAGTTCCACAGGCCTGATATATTCTGGCTGGGTTTTTATTGTTTTCCGGAAAAGCTTTTCAATAACCACATTCGCGCTTATATGGGTGATACCAATGGATCCACAAGATGATATAAGACGCTTTGAAAAAATAATGAAGGACTTAATGGAAGGTATTTTTGGAAGGGGGAGAATTGAAGTTTTTACTCCAATGATGAGTACTGGAAACCCCTTTAGTAATCCCATGCAAGGCGATTCGAGAGAACCCTTGACTGAAATTAATGAGACTAAAACTGAAGTAGTTGTTACAATGGAACTCCCAGGTGCCAACAAAAATCAAATTGATATTAATGCAACAAATATGAGCATTGAAATTTCCGCTAAGATTGATAGAGTCATTGAATCTGGGAATTCAAGGGGAAGGTCTCAGACCAGTTTTAGGAAGTACTTGACTCTTCCTGAAGAAGTTGACCCTAAGACAATTAAAGCAAGGTACAAGAATGGAATCCTTGAAGTTACAATGAAAAAGACGGAAAAAGAAAAAGGGACAAAAATTAAAGTTGAGTGATTAAATTGGAAACGAAGTTAAAAATTGCAGAAGCAGAGTATGCTGACGTTGGGCGAGGAATCGCAAGAATTGATAATGAGACTATGGAGAAATTAGGGGTCTCAACCGGAGATATAATTACACTTAATGGGAAAAACCAAACATCTGCTGTTGTTTGGAGAAGCCGCCTTCAAGATGAGGGCGCCAAACTAATTCGTGTTGATGGAATCCTTAGAAAGAATGCAGGGGTGAGTCTGGGTGACTTTGTCAAAGTCAATAAGGCCGATGCAAAAGCGGCAAAGACTGTTTTGCTGGCACCTGTTGAAAAAATATTTCTTCGTGGAGACATCACAAACTATTTCAAACAAAGATTAATGAATAAGCCAGTCAACAAAGGAGACCTCGTTGTCTTTGATATTATGGGGCAGAGCATCCCATTTGTTGTGGCTAATGCCAGCCCAAAAGGCGTAGTGTATGTCTCAAATGAGACTCAAATTACAATTAGTGAAAAACCAATGAAGCCGGGAGAAGCTACAATTCCTGGAATCACATATGAAGATATTGGTGGTCTGCGAGAAGAAATTAAGAAGATTCGAGAGATGGTTGAACTTCCAATGAAGCATCCAATTCTCTTCCAGAAACTCGGAATCGAGCCACCAAAGGGCGTCCTGTTATATGGTGCACCTGGAACTGGTAAAACCCTCCTTGCACGGGCAGTTGCCAATGAAACTAACTCGTATTTCATTACAATAAATGGTCCTGAAATTATGAGTAAGTTTTATGGCGAGAGTGAAAAACGTCTGAGAGATATATTTGAAGAGGCCGAGAAAAATGCGCCAGCAATCGTCTTTATTGATGAATTGGATGCAATTGCTCCTAAGCGAGAAGATGTTCATGGTGAAGTAGAAAGACGCGTAGTCAGTCAGCTTCTTACTGTTATGGATGGACTTGCTGGAAGGGGGCAAGTGATAGTTCTTGCCGCAACTAATCTTCCAGATTCAATTGACCCCGCACTAAGGCGTCCGGGGCGATTTGATAGGGAAATCGAAATCGGAGTCCCAGATAAGATAGGAAGGCATGAGGTTCTTCAAATCCACACAAGAGGAATGCCTCTCACTGATGATGTTGACCTTGAACGAATCTCTGAAATAACGAATGGATTCACTGGTGCAGATATTTCAATGCTTTCAAAAGAAGCCGCAATAAAGGCATTAAGGAGACTTCTTCCCGAACTAATTCAAGAGAGAGGAGAAATTCCAGACAAGCTTCCAATGGATGTGTTAAACAAGATTGAAGTTTCAATGGATGACTTTATGAGTGGTTTACTTGAGATTGAACCTAGTGGTATGAGAGATGCCTTGGTTCAAATACCCAATGTTAGATGGGATGATATTGGTGGCCTTGATAAAGAAAAGAAGCGACTCCGGGAAGGGGTTGAATGGCCACTTCAATATCCAAAGACCTATGAATCCTTAGGGATTGAACCACCAAAAGGTGTGCTTATCTATGGTCCACCTGGGTGTGGTAAAACAATGATTGCTAAGGCAGTTGCTAATGAGGCAAACGCCAATTTTATTGCAATTAAGGGACCAGAACTCTTGAGCAAGTGGGTTGGTGAAAGTGAACGAGCCGTCAGAAAAATATTCAGGAAGGCACGACAAATGACACCTGCAATCATTTTCTTTGATGAAATTGATTCTATTGCTATTAAACGTGGAACTGATTCTAGTAGGGCATCTGACAGAGTATTAAACCAACTCCTGACTGAAATGGACGGAATTGAAAATCTGCGAGGAGTTGTTGTTCTTGCAGCAACCAATCGACCAGACCTATTAGACTCTGCGATGCTTAGACCGGGAAGATTTGATACCTTAATTTATCTCCCGCTTCCCAATGAAGAGACTAGAGAAACAATACTTCGGGTTCACGCTTCGAAGACTCCACTTGACAAGAGTGTAGATTTTGGAGAATTGGCAAAGAAAACACAGAACTTTACTGGTGCCGATCTCTTTGGTCTTGTGCGAGAAGCAATTATGGGTGCAGTTAGGGTCGGTGTTTTGAAAGCAAAAGATGCCGAAGTGGCAGTTGAAGAATTCGTTGCAGGCAATATTAGTGAAACTGATATGAAAAAATACTTTGAGGGAACTCCAATGC
>JAAOXX010000071.1 GCA_018221025.1 Candidatus Altarchaeota archaeon
CTGATAAGTAACAAATTTATTTAATTCAACTCTTTATTGAAAACTATGGCTTCTGCAATTCGTGAAAAATGGTATGGCTTCTATAATGCATATGAAAAATCAGTCCTCTTCGATAGGGGAAGAACTATTGGAATTTTAGTAGAGGGTGATGTAAAATATTTTAGAACTGCGGATTCTGAAAAACCTACTGTTTCTGAAGAACAACAAGACACAGATATTAAAGCCAATGTCGCAAGGGGTGTTCTTTATTTGGAACAATTAAACGGCGATAAAAAATACGTTTTAGTTATGTCTGACAAGGTTCCGAAAAAAACCATTTCAAAAGAGGTTTTAGAAAGTTATGGGAGTTCTCGTAATCTTGGAAAGATGGAATGTATTTCTGGAATTTCTGGAACATGCGATTTTCATCTACTCACTGAATCTGGTAAAGATGGAAAATTTGACTATGTGATGTCAATTACAGAAATTTAATCTGAAATCATTTAAACTCTTAAAAACGTGTTAAACATGACAAATACTGCACTTATTACTGGGGCTTCGAGTGGAATTGGCTTAGAGCTTGCTAAGATTCATGCATCAAAAGGAGACAATTTAGTTATTGTTGCAAGGAGAAAAGACTTACTAATTGGGTTAAAGACTGAACTAGAGACTAACTGCGACGTCGATGTTTTAGTTGTCGTTGCAGACTTGTCAAAACCCAAAGTTCCTGAAAAAATCTACAAGCTGATGGAAAAAAAGAAAATCAAAATTAAGTATCTCATTAACAATGCGGGTTTTGGAGATTATGGTGAATTTCACAAGGGTGATTTGAAACTCTATCAAGATATGATTGAAGTTAATGTCTCAGCATTGACCAAATTGACACGCTTATTTTTACCGGATTTAATTAAAACCGAGGGTAAAATTCTGAATGTTGCTTCTGTTGCTGGATTCATTTCAGGTCCATTTCATGCTGTATACTATGCCACAAAAGCTTATGTTGTATCTCTGACTGAATCCCTTTCTGTTGAATTGAAGAAAACCAAAGTCACTGCAACTGTACTCTGTCCAGGTCTTACTCGCACAGAATTCCATGGGGCTGCAGGTATTAGTGAACCCCTGTATTCTGTGAGTATGTCCGCAGAAGATGTTGCAAAACAAGGGTATTCTGCAATGATGAATGGTAAGACTATACAGGTAACTGGGTTCATCAATAAAGTGTTTTTACTATTTGCTAAATTCCTGCCTACAATGTGGGTTGCTAACTCGGTTCAAACTGGGATGCGTTTGTTGACTCGCAAAGACGACTAAGCCAAGAGAACAAACCAAATAGCAACTATAAGCCCAAAAATTATGAGCCCCAGTATACAACCAGTTACCAGATATGAGATTCCGTCATCCTTCGGAACAGTCATACATAGTGTAGCTCGTATAGTTTTTATAGAACCATAATTTATTTATACCTACTCTTTAGTTGCTAATATGTCTGATCCTACCAAATTAAGGTCCGTTAATGAAACAATAGAACAAGATAGTTTGAATGAACACAAATCATATTCAATTTTGACCGAAGAAGCCTGCAAGAAAAAAGGATTCAAAAACCGATATGAAATTTTTGGAAAATTCATAGAACATATAGATAAGGGGGATACCGTTGGTGTAATTTCAGCTTTTGAAGGAGATTTTCCAGGAAGTCCTGATGAACTTAAAGAACATGCCCTAACATATATTCAAGAAAGAAAACACAATGAAGTCGTTGATTTTGCGGAACGGGACTTAAAACAAGGTAATTATGGCTCTGCTAAACACTTGCTTCAATTAAATGAGGCGACAATTTTTAGAGAATATTATGATAAAGAAAGTGTACACCATGGTTTGAAACAAATTTTGATGAAATATGCATCCATAATCCCAAAAGTTTTAGAGGAAACTAAAAACAGATATATTACACAAATTTCTACAGACCCACTAAATTCTGAAACTGCAGAAATTCTACTCAATCAATTTGATAAGTATCTTTTTGATTACATGGGTATGGTCAGGTCTTCAACAGATATTGGTCCTAAAAGACAATGGCTTTGGCAGCTTGTTTCTTCTGGATTCCTTGGTGAAAACGGAGACTCGTATGATGGGATGATTTTCGAAATGGGAAAGTGGCTTAAGGGTGATTTCAACCCATTTGATGCTCGAAAAGACCTGGTGATGGCCCCAGTTTCTACTTATTTTGAGAAAATTAGTGATGTATTTAGTGGTATTAATCAGGCATATCAATCTAAAGATGTTGGCGGCATTTTGGAAGCTGTTGATGAATTTATTCCGATTGCAAATGACTTGTCCATATTTACAGATATTGATCTCCAACCAATTATTGAAACATATCGTCAGATTTTATCTAGCTATAAAAACGGGGAAGATTCTTTTGATGTTTTAAGCGAACTTCAGGACAATATATCTGGACGGGTCAGCAAGTTTATGATGGATTATCAGACTCCACCTGAACTGTTTGAAGCAGCTCGTGCAGCATACGCTATTTAGAATATGCTCGCGACTCGTATTCCATTATCATTCTTCGAGCAGTAAGATGAGATGCCGCAGTTATTGCTCCCCTTGAGATTTCAGAAGTGTCAGTTCTAAGTGCATAGTTGATGTGTTCAAGCAATTGCTTTGACTGCGTCCTGTAGTCGCCAGGACTAATCAGCAACGAATTTTGCCTATTAATCGAGTATTCTGGAACTGAACCCGAAACTGTGCTTACTAAGACAGTTCCATTCATCATTGCCTTCATCCAGCTGGTTCCCGATGCCTCGCGCTCCTCTTGTGGGACATTCAACCATAAGTCGCTTCCAGCTATCATAGTCTTTGCTAAATCCATATTATACTCAGGGAAATATGCAATTTTTACATTCTTTGCTTCACCCGCAATTGAAATCACTTTTTCGATGGTTTTGAGTCCCTCTACGTCCAAGGGGTGAGCCATTCCTGCAAATATAATCTGAATTGGCTTATTTTTTGCCATACCTTCGAGTGTACTGAATTCACTCAAAATCATGTCGAGGCGCTTGTATCCTGTGAATCGCCTTGCAATACTTACAGTTAAATTACCAGCCTCAAAATCCATGTTCTTGAATGCTGAAGAATTTACTTTTTTTACCAGTTGTTCATTAATTTTGCTTCTGGCTTCTTTTAGTTCTTTAGTATTAATGCAGACTGCATTTGCAAGTTTTTCCGGACTCTTTTCAATATCGCCAACACAGTTTTTGACTAGTTTTTTGATTACTGGATGCATCCAAGTTCCAACATGAACACCATTGGTTATGTAGTCGGCCCGTCCACCAAGGTACGGATTCATTATGTCCCTCTGCATTCTTGAAACGCAGTTCACATAATTTGCACTCTTCATTGCAGTTTCAGTCATTGAGACATGTTCCTTTCCATAAATGCTTTTTGCAATTTCCCCTTCCCACTTCTCGTGCCCATAGGGCAGGGGTGTGTGAGTCGTAAAAACTATTCGTTTTTTTGGATGAGCTCGCCTGACCTCCTCCCCTGAAAACGCAGCGTTACTCTCTTCAATATGCAAAATATCATAGTTCTTATCTGAAAATACCTGTGCTGCCGCCTTTCCCAAGATTATTTCCTTTTTTAATCGGTCTTCCTGACTGTTTTCGATGTAGAGTTTTTCTGCAAAATCAGTGTGGACAAACCAAGAATTTTCTCCCTTTAACAACTCCCAAGGAATCTTTCCAAATTTCGTGTCAGCTTCAAAACTTCCAGCAGACTTGAATTTTTTCTTTGGATTGTATGGATTTGGCTCTGCAATAACCTTACCGTCTTCAATCTTGTGTTTAATGTAACCTTGAGGATATGAAAATGTGAGAGCATCCATTTTGAGTCCTGTATCCTGAGCCGCACGAATCTTGTCTCCGACTAGAATTCCCAAACCTCCAGCATATGTTGGAACCTCATTCCAAAGTGCTGCCTCCATTGATACTAGTAGAATTGTCACTAAATTATCACCTCTTTCACGTATTTATGTTTGCGTGGGTAACCTTAATTAAATCCGAAGTAATTGTAGTCTGTGAAGATTACTGGACTAAGTGCTAGAAAGATTTTAGATTCGAGGGGTCGATGGACAATTGAACTTAGCATGTCTTCAGGAAGAAAACAGTTTAGTGCAAGTGTTCCAGCAGGGAAAAGCCGAGGAAAATATGAAGCAACTCAGTTTAGTGCATACAAGAGCCTTAAGAAATTCAAAGCTTTTAGAAAAAAACTCATTGGAAAAAGTTTTTCAAAGCAAGAAGATTTTGATGATTTCCTCACTAAAGTTTCTGGAAGTGGCAAATCCGTTTTTGGCGTAGACCTCACTCTCGCGGCTTCAATTGCATTTTCAAGACTTCTATCAAAAAAAACGAAGCCAAAAGTAATTCCGACTCCCATGTTCAATGTTATTAATGGAGGGCTTCATGCCGGTGGAGACTTATCTATTCAAGAATTCATGGTTGTACCCCTAAAATTTGACAGTTTTTCAGAACAACTCGAAGTAGGAGTCAAGATTTACCATGAACTCAAAAAATACCTCGAGCTGAAATTCGGAAAATCCGCAGTAAATGTTGGAGATGAGGGTGGATTTGCCCCGCCAATGAAGACTACTGAAGAGGCGCTGTCTGCCTTGGAAGAAGTCACGGGTTCACTTGGAATGCTTGAAACTGTGGCATTTTCAGTCGACTGTGCAGCTTCATCATATTTTTCCAATAAGAAATACCATCTTGATGGCAAATCATTCAGTACAGGGGAGTAC
>JAAOXX010000072.1 GCA_018221025.1 Candidatus Altarchaeota archaeon
GTAGTCCTGCAGCTCTTGCCTGCCCAACTTGCATGGAATCTGCCGGATTTGCTGCCATAGGTGCATGAACTCTAAACTCACCACCGAAGGAATCGGCGATTAATTTCATTTTACTGAATAATTGGTCGTGAACGCCAGCAGGACCAGTAGAAACCCTTGAAGCTTCTCCAAACATATCAGTAACAACGCTTCCTCCGCCACCCTTTTCATTAATGAGAGGCCCTAAATCAATTTCAGCACTTACAACGCCACGTTCGAAGGTGTTTTGTAATTGGGCTAGAAAGTCGGCTTTTTCAGTTGGCGGAGCAACTGTTGCACCCAAAACCGGCTTCTTTGAATCTGCCACGTAATCCTTTGGTCAATTCAGTATTAAATAGTGTTGGTAGTGTTATAAATTGCCCCTTGTTTTTTCAGTGTGGAGACCTTCATAATTGAGGCGGTTCTAGCGGCGTTTGGCGCCTATTTCTTTGGGCGTTGGATTAGTAAGTATTTTCGAGTCGCGGGGTTAGTTGGAAAAGATGTGCACAAAGAAGGTCAACCAACTCTCCCAACGAGTGCTGGAATCCCAGCATTCATCGCATTTTATTTTGCGGTGATGGCATATGTGTTTTTCAGAACATATGTTATCAAAGAGTATACAGGGTTGCTCGATATAATGGCAAGTACATTGTCAATTGCATTTATCACATTCATTGGATTTCTTGATGACGTTAATGTTGCAAAGGGTGGACGTGTTGGTTTGAAGCAGTGGCAAAAACCCTTGTTAACTTTACCAGCGGCGGTTCCACTTATGGCTCTTCGAGTTGGAAACAGTGTTATGTCTTTACCATTTCTTGGGGAAGTCAGTTTTGGAAGTCTGTATCCTTTATTGCTCATTCCACTCGCAGTAGTCGGAGCATCAAACATGGTAAATTTACTGGCGGGTTTGAATGGACTCGAAGCAGGAATGGGAATTATTTACTTAACGTCTCTCAGTTTGTATGCATACTTTAACGCAGGTATTGCCGCCAAAATTATTGCATTTGGTGCATTGGGTGCGACTGCAGGAATTTTCTTATTGAATAGGTATCCTGCAAAAATTTTACCCGGTGATAGTTTAACCTACTTTTTAGGCGGAGTACTGGCAACCGTTGCAATAGTTGGAAATATTGAAAAGGCCGCACTTGTCGCAGCAGTTCCTTTCCTAATTGAAGGTTTATTGAAAGCAAGAGGAAAATTCAAACGGCCAACAGTTGGAAAAATTGTAAATGGAAAAATTGTAAGAGAGGGGGAAATTTATTCAATCCCTCACATCTTTATGAACGGAAAATACACGGAGAAGCAGATTGTAAGATTTGTTTGGTTGATATCCGGATTCTTCTCGGTTCTGGTTTGGTTTGTTTAAGCGTATTCTCTCCAAGTATAATTACACTTTAAGCATTTGAAAAACCGAGTTGCGGGCTCATCACCGGAACGTGTCTGTTGAATCCACCAAACTGCCTGATTATTTCCACATTTACCACAATCAACCTCAACTGTTGAAAGCTTGTCTTTGTTTTTCTCAGTATCAAAGACGGGAATTGTAACTTTTTCATTAACCTCTTCCCTTAAAATAAGACCTCTTTGACTCTTAATTTTTTCAATGTGCCCACATTTTCTACAGCTCCAAGAAATTCCAACATCTGTCTTTTCCGGAATCATCAGAGAACTACACTTCGGGCAGAATTGCATGGTCATTCAACGATGTGTTATCTTCGAATTATAAAGATTCCTCAACAATAAACGTATCATAAAAACGCCTGAAAAACGGCAGTTAACCGGCAAGTAACCCTTGTTTATTTATAAATTTTCAAAAAGATTCCAAATATGATGATTAGTGATAAACTTTGTGTAAGTTGCAAAGGTAAGCTTTGGTGTGGACTCTCATCATGCCCTCTTTATGACAGTATAAAAAAATTTAAAGAAACTGTATTGACACGCGAAGTTAGTGCACCATCACCACCAAATTATATGGTGTCTTGGAAAGGCTACCCAAATGTATCAGTTGGACCAAACTTGTCACTAAAAGAAATTTCCAAAAACCCATACGATTTAAAATTAGAAGATTTTGTTCGGATTCGAGCGAATGAATTAAGGACTTATCAAAACAAGGGAATCCGAACTACTGAAGAAACTGCGTTGAGTGTAAAAACCGTAGATTTTGATGTACAACTAAAAACTATTCCAAAGGTATTGGGGCCGAATGGATTAATCGCACAGGCCAAGAACATAACCCCGGGAGACGTTAAGGTTCCAGGAAAAGTATATTCAATTGTAGATAGTTATGATCTCAAAGCTCAAGACGCGATGCTAAAACTCGGCGACTATGGTTTTGATTATCTGGTTCAAGTCCTTAGTACTGGAAATCTTGGGATTAAGTCTCAGAGAAAATTAGTTCCAACAAGATGGGCAATAACTGCAGTCGATTCTGTATTGGCAAAAAATCATTTTAAAGACATTAGGAGTGCACCACAAATTAAGGAATTTGAATTATACTCGACGAGTCATTGGGACAATCACTTTTTGATTATACTTGCACCGTGGGGCTGGGGATTTGAAATGTTGGAACGGTGGCATGACGGCGACATAATTCAAGATTGGGAGTATGGTAGATTAAAGGCGAAGTATGCGAGCAATATTACAGGTGCATATTATTCCGCCCGCCTTGAGGTTTTGAAACAATTAAGTGAACGGAAGAAACTCGCATCCGCAATTGTAATACGACAAATTGGAAAGGAATACGTTTACCCAGTAGGAGTTTGGCATGTAAGAGAGTCAGTAGAAAGAGCTCTGGATAAACGTCCTGAAAAATTTAGTTCACTTGCAGATTTAAAATTGCGGCTGGAAACCAACAAGGATTGGACCGAGTGGAAACAAAGAAGTGAAATTTGGAAAATCATCTCAAAGCAGAGGAGACTAGAAGATTTTACGTAGATTGCTTAAAACTTGTCGAACTTTTCCCTTATACTTTGGCTGGAGTTTTTGAATTTTCTTATAATTATCACACAAGACATCTCGTTTGTGATTATCTCCGACTGAAACACTCGGCATAATATTCAACATACCAATTACATCCCGCTTAGCCGCCTTTGGCTGATTGAGATATATGTCAGTAACTTCGTCGTTTGAAATTGCTGTTACTACACCTCGAGATACATCAAAGTCTGGACATATCAGTTCAGCTGAAAGCCCATATGCATCCAACCAAGACTGAACAAAAATCCCAGGAGAGTAACTCATAACAATCATTCGGTATCCCTTATCCGATAGTTCCTTGAAATACTTCAATCCTTCTGGAACCGGAGGAAGCCCTTTAATTTTTTTCAATGATTCTTTTATGTTTTTTCCAACCAGCCATTCAAAAACTTTCTTCTGATAAATAGAAATTCCAGTAACTCTTTCAATTAACCAAAGAAGGGGGAAACTGAGTCGATTAAGTATTGAGGCAGACCTAGACCAAACTAATGAGCTTGGCGCATATACGAGAGTTCCATCAAAATCAAAGATTGCTATTGCCATATTCCATCACAAGTGTTTAACGATTAAAGGAGTTACGTCTGCGACAGAAACTGGACTCTCCATCGTATTAGCAGATATCAGTGTTTTGGGATTTAACCTGAACATTCTTTCCAACGCATTTCCAGATAGAACTGGATGAACAAATGAAATGTGAAGGTCTTTTGTACCATGTTCTGAAGCAAGTGCAACCCCCCGCTCAATTGTTCCACCAGTAGAAACCATATCATCAACGAGAACGAGATTTTTTCCTTCAAAATCAAAGTCCTTCATCGTCACCTTAATTTCCCCTGTATCCACATCTCGCACTTTGTCAAAATTTCCATAATCATCAGCACCAATTAATTTTGCCATCTCTTTTGCCCAGACAATTGATTCAGTATCAGGTCCAAGAACAAATGCATTTTCAATTTTTGGCAAGGCCTTTGCAAGAGCAGGAATTCCGGAAATATTAGTCGCCTTTGCGTGTTTGAACATGGGAAGGATACTGTCCTGCCGGTGAGTGTGTGCAGTAACTGTGAGAAACTTTGAAACTAATGGGTCAAAAAGATGAGCCACATATTCTGAACTGAGGGGTTCCCCCGTCTTAAACACCGCATCTTGTCGTCCATATGCAAAATACGGCATAACTAACTTCGTATCTGCATCGGCGTTATGAAGAGTCTTCGCTGCAAAGTATAATTTCATCAGGTATTTGTTTATGTCTTCCCCCATTTTTTTTCGAAGGACAAGAACTACATCCCTATCAATTTTTTCAGTTTGTATCCTAAATTTAAATTCGCCATCTGGAAAACTAATTTCTTCAAGTGGAACATAGTCCACATCCAACTGCTCTGCAACCATCCGACCTAAAAATCCACCAACAACTTGCATTTTATTATTAGATTGCGTCTTATAAAAATCTAATTGATTGCACGCTTAAGGGAAACAAATGGAACGAGCGCACACTTTAATCTGGCAGAACCAACACCTTCTAAATCAATAAGTTTTAGGAACTCATCGTCACTCATACTGAGGAATTCTTGAATTTTCATTCCCTTGGCTTTTTTTGAAAGCAAGTAAGCTGAGGACATACTAATTGCACATCCAGATGCCCGATAATAAACGTCAACAATTGTGTCTCCTTCGACTTTGGCATACATTGTAACCTCATCCCCACAGCTCAAATTTCTAGTAGTATCTTTCTTATTGAATTCACCAATCTCACGAGTTGCTTTTGCCTTCTTGTAAACGATCATTAATTTTTCGAGGTCTATGAAAACACCCCCACAATTTCATTTAAGACTTTGAATAGGTTTTCAACTTCTTCAACAGTATTGTAAATATAGAAACTTGCACGAGACGTTGATGGAACACCTAACTCATAATGGAGTGGGTGGGCACAGTGCTTACCACCACGAACTGCAATTCTTCGACCATTCAGAAATTCTGAAACATCGTGCGCATGTATATTACCAAGAGTGAATGAGATAAGACCCGTTCTATTTTCAATACTCGGACCATAGATTTTCATTGGAAGCTCTGTTGAGAGCTCAAATGCTTTTTTCAACAAGGAAACCTCGTGCTTTCTCACATTGTCCATTCCAAGTTTCATAAGATAATCAGCAGCAGCACCAAGACCTATCGTCCCCTCAATATTTGGTGTCCCCCCTTCAAATCTTTCAGGCATACTCGCCCATTTAACTTCAGTTTCAGTAACATCCTCAATAGTTCCACCACCAGCAATTGGAGGTGTACACTCTTCAGCTACACCCTCTTTAATTATTAGTGACCCAGTACCAGAGGGGGCCAACATTTTATGGCCTGAAAATGTCAAGAAATCTGCATCAAGCTTTTTGAAATTTACAGCCAAGTGGGGAACAGATTGAGCGGCATCAATAACCGTAATTGCCCCTTCACTTTGCGATGACTTAATGATTTCCTCAATTGGAGTAATAGTCCCAAGAACATTGGATGCATGAGACATCGCCACCAAGTTTGCACCCTTTAATTTCTCATAGAAGTCTTCCATATTAAGTGTACCATCTTTATTCAGTCCAACAAGTTTAACCTCAACCCCCCTTGCTTTCATTTTGTACCAAGGAAGGAGATTTGAATGATGCTCCATCACCGAAGTAACTACTGAATCTCCTTTTGAAAGTTCAACCATTGAAGCTACAAGATTCAAACCCTCTGTTGCATTTTTCACTGAAATCACATTGTGCCAGTTTGGAGCTCCGAGGAATTTTGCCACTTTTTTCTTACTATCTTCATAGAGTTCAGTTGCTTCTTCGCTAAGAGTATGAATTCCGCGGTGTATATTCGCAGTATGATTTTCATAAAAGTCCACTACCGCATCAATAACTTGTTGTGGCTTAAGGCTTGTTGCAGCATTATCAAAGTACGTAATTCCCCGCTTAAGCAAGGGAAAGTCATTTCTTACATCCATTTATTTCACCCAATATATATTTTTCATAGAAGTCTTCTATATGGTTTTCCTTTATCCCACGGGACTGAAGATAAAACATCTGCTCAGATGTGAGATGGATTTTTTTGAAGCTATGAAAAGAATTTGATAAAGGTTCACTAATTAACAGTTCTGGAATTGCATTTACTTTACCGTTTCCAAAAATCACTGCAAAACTATTAACCGATGTCTCAGAACCATGAGAACCTGAAAGAAGTTCCCCTGTTGTAAGAACAGTCGAATGACCAAATACAAGGCCCTTGACACTAACTTCACTAAGTCCATCAGGTTCCTTATGAACTATGTGAACTCGATTAAAAAATTCCCCAGACTTATTTTTAAATCGGCCATCGTAAATTAATTTTGAATTTTCCGAGACATAGACAAGGTCATCAATGTAGGCTTGAGTATCTCGTGAGGTGTAAGTAAGTTTGAGTGTTTTTCCTGGTTCGATAACAATTATGCGTTTTAAAAAATTTGTGCCATTGAAATCGGTGTGAAGATTTCCTGATGCATGGAGTTCCATACCTATTATAGAATTCGTTAATGTCAATGAATTTTTTCCAGATATCTTCGAGACGAATAACGTTTTTTGATTGGATACTTGGTCTTTCGGAAAACTTGTAGACTTGTAAGAAAATGTATTTGCAAATTTTTTAGACGCCCCAAATTTTCCTCTTGTCTCGGGTACTTTTAGTTTTAGAGCAGGGTGAGTCTTCCCATAGTCGGTAATCATGAATGACCCCCCATATCAAATTCAATAAGTCTCTGGAGTTCAAGTGCATACTCGAGTGGAAGTTCATTCACAAAGTCTCTGACAAATCCAAAGACCAACATACTCATTGCAGTTTTTTCATCAATTCCCCTAGACATCAAGTACAGGAGTTTCTCCTTGTCAACATTACCCATCCTTGCCTCATGATTAAGAGATGCAGTGTCTTCCATCACTTCAATTTTAGGAATTGCATTTGCTACAGAATCTCCTATGAGAAGTGAATCACATTCAGTATTGGCCTTACTAAATTTGGCACCAGAATAAATTCGCACGGTTCCTCTAAAAGTCGCAATCCCAGTCCCCAATGAAACTGTTTTTGAAATCATATTAGAATGAGTATGCGGTGCACGGTGAATCATTCGCGCCCCCGAATCTATGTTTTGTCCATCACTTACAAGAGCAATTGAAACCACCTCACCTCGCGCGTTAGGTTCCAATAAGCAGATTGCAGGATATTTCATAGTAACTTTGCTTCCAAAATTGCCATCAATCCACTGCACAAAAGCACCAGAATATGCAAACGCCCTTTTTGTGACAAGGTTGTAAACGTTATTACTCCAGTTCTGAAGGGTGATGTACTTTAATTTGGAATTTGGAAGGGCAACTAATTCAACCACTGCCGAATGAATGGTTGACTTGTTGTATAGTGGAGCCGTACAACCTTCAACATATGTAACTTCAGCCCCCTCCTCAACAATAATGAGTGTTCTCTCGAACTGACCGAATCCTTCAAGATTTATTCTGAAATATGTGTGCAGAGGAAATGGGACTTTGACGTTCTTGGGAACGTAAATGAATGTACCCCCACTCCAAACTGCATTGTTTAAAGCGGCAAATTTATTGTCAGTAGGCGGAACAATTTTCCCCATATATTTTCGAACCAGTTCGGGATGTTTTTTCACAGCCTCATCCATACTCATATAGATGACCCCTAGTTTATCCAATCCTTTTTTAGCCTTTTCAAAAATCACTTCAGAATCATATTGAAGTCCAACACCCGAAAGCATCTTCATCTCCACACCACTAATACCGAGCTTTTCAAAAGTAGTTTTAATATCTTCGGGGACATCCTCCCATTTTCTGGCCTTGTCAGAAGGTTTAGAATAATATATTAAGTCTTCAAAGTCAACGCCGCTTAAATCTGGGCCAAATTTTGGCATTTTCAATTTTTTGAAAAAATCGAAGCCCTTAATTCTTGACTTGGCAACCCAATCAGGGTCTCCCTTAAATTTTGAAATCTTGAGAACTTTGTCTTTTGTTAATGGTCCCTTAACCTGAAATTCACTCCGTTCTTTTGACTTGAACCAATAACGCCGTTCCCTCTCTTTAAGAAATTCAAAATCCACTAATTCCACCCCTCAAATCCAAAATCATTTAACTTTGAAAGCAAGTCAGGGCCCCCTTCCTCTACAATTTTTCCTTTTGACAGAATATACACTTTGTCTGGTCGAATATTATCAAACAGACTAGTTTGGTGTGTAATAATTAGAACTCCTTGATTTTGAGTCCTCATCGTTTTCATAAATTTGCTAACCAATTTGACTGCATCAATATCTAGTCCCGAATCAATTTCATCGAGAATAACTAATCTCGGATTTTTTAGAATCGCTTGAAGCATTTCCATCTTCTTCCGCTCCCCACCAGAAAATCCAACATTCAAGTCTTTTGACAAGAGTTCAGGAGTAATCCCTAATTTTTTTGAAACTTCTGTAATTTCATCCCACTCTTTATTGAAAGATGTTGCCAAGAAGTATTCAGACTTAACGCCTTCAATTTCAGGAGGGTTTTGAAATGATAGAAAAATTCCTTGATTTGCACGTTCATTAGTGGGCATACCGTTTAAAGATTTCCCATCCAGCAAAATATCTCCGTGAATTTCAAGTGATGGGTCTCCCATAATCGCCTTAGCAAGAGTGCTTTTTCCTGAGCCATTAGGCCCCATTACCGCAACAATTTGCCCTGGCTCAACTATTAAGTTAACATCATCCAAGATTCGAGAACCATCAATATTAACTGTTAAGTTTTTTAATCGTATCACAATCCTATAAAATTAACTGGGTTAAATAATTAACTCAGTTAAAAAGTTAACAATATAAAACACCACAATTAACATAGATAATGATGCAGTGCGAAGTTTCTTCAAGGAAAATTCTTCCAGCAATAAGAAGAGAGCTAGTAATACAGTTAGTTAAGACGGGGAAGAAGCAAAATGAAGTTGCAAGATTACTTCATGTAACTCCCGCAGCGGTGACTCAATACATTAAAGGAAAGAGGGCGAAAACTGAATTAACCGATTCTGAGAAAAAACAAGTTTCCAAAATTGCAAGTAAGTGTATGAAGAAGAATGTGCTTGATGAAGAACAATTATGTAGCTTGTGCAAGAAAATGCAGAAATCTCGACTAAATTAATTTTAAGTCTTTTTTGAGTTCACACACTTTGCACACTAATCTACTTGATGGTTCTTTGCAAATTTCACATTCATTGAGTGTTCGATTCAATAAGTGCGCCGATTCTTTTAGTGGGGGGAGCAGTTTCTCGCGATAGGTTTTCATTATTTTTTTCTTAGAATTTGGCTTATCTGACTCGAGTCGATTTAGAAAATGTCGGACACCAACACGTGCACTTTCTTCGAGATATGGGCATTCTGAATCAGGCAAATTAGGATACTTCATAAGCGCATATGTTGCAAGAGCCTTTTCAGGTACATCAATAAGAGGCTTAAATCTTACAACAAACGCAGAATGGTCAGTTATTCCCCCAATCTCACCTTTAGTACTTATTTGGGAAACGTTTCCCGTAAATAAATTCATGAATAATGTTTGTAATTCATCATCTCTGTTGTGAGCAAAAAGAACCTTAGTCGCATCCAATTCTCGAACCTTCGCATTTATTAGGTATCTTCGAAAAGTCCCACAAATTGTGCATGCCTTAGTCTCAACCCCCAAGTCTGTCCTAGATTCTAAAATCTTATCTAAGGTGCTTCCAATCTCTTTTTCAAAACTAACCACCTTAAGCTCAATATTTTTTTTTGAGCAAAAACGTCTTAAAAATTTGAGTGACTCGTCTCGATAATTTTTGATACCTTCATCAATACAAATTGCAAAAATCTTTAGGTCTTTGTTTTTAACCCAATCATTGACAATATCAAGTAAGGCTGTAGAATCTTTTCCTCCACTAACTGCAATTGCAAGCGTTTCCTTTTTTCCAATAAATTTGCCGAGTTCAGTTTCAACAGTTTCTTTTAACCATAATTGGAAATGAGCGGGGCAAAAGGGAACTTCGCCTAAAAATGACGCACGAGAACCGCAATGGCAATTAACCACCACTCCACACCCGCACAAATTTTAGTTCATCATTTTTGGACAATGGCTCACGTTCGGTGACAACTTCACCATTTAGAATGGAAACGTATTCTTCAGGGGTTATTTTTAGAGAGGTCATAATATCAAGAATGATAGTGCTCCCTTTAATTGATAATTCCGTTACTACACCTTCGAGTTCTACTTTAACCATGTAAACACCAAATTCAATAAACATCCACTAATTAAATTAAAATGTTTCCCAAGGGTCTATACGTGCTCATAATTGATGTCCCAAGTACTAAAATAGCTGTAGGACGCCTAGGGGAACTTGAGTTTTCCGGAAGATATGGGTATGTGGGTTCAAATCAGAGTGGTGGACGAATTAAACGGCACCTCAGGAAGGGGAAAGTAAAACGCTGGCATATTGATTATTTAACGGAAATTGGGAAAGTGGTATCAGTAGTAACTATGGAACTAGGAAAGGGCTATGAAGAAGACCTAGCACGAAGATTGTCCAAGAAATTTGAATTTATCAAGAATTTTGGAAACAGTGATTGCAAAGACGATAGCCACTTATTCTTAGTATCAGATGGTTTCTTTGAGGAAATCAATAAGTTTGTTCAAGAATCATCTGAAATTCCAAAAACACAGTTTTTCAAATGAGTTTTTTCTTCTTAGCCTCTCTGTAATTAATTGAATATGCACTGAACCCTTTTTTTCTAGCATCGAGTGCTTTCTCATCTGAACGATGCCCACCTTTACATACAAAGAGATATTTATTCCCTTTTTTTAGTTCTGGAAGTTTTTCCCACATTTTAACAATATTAAAACCACTAAAGTCTTCAGGGATTGGGACTTCCTCCAGAGGTTCTGCTTTTCTCATCCTCTTTAAAATTTCTCCATAGTTAAACAGGAGTTTCCGCTCTTCTTCTAGAACTTTTCCAAGTCGAGGGGTTGCATTACTGTGTGATTCAATTGAACAGAATTCTGAAATTTTGGAGCTCGCATCAAAGGTTCCAATTAATCTAGCCATCCCAACAATTTCATCTTTGTCCATTCCAATTAGGGGCCTCAAAACGAGTGAATCGATTGAGTCTTTAATAACTTCAAGACTGGTAAGTGTTTGAGACGAGACTTGTCCAAGACTTTCTCCAGTCACTAAGGGATAAGCTCTAATTTCTTTTGAAAACTCTTTTGCAATTCGGTACATAAATCTCTTGTAAACTATTTGCCTCAATCCTTCATTAACAGCAGACTGAATTTCACCAATCTCTTTAGAGATATCAATAGTCCAAAGAGTTGATTTAGGCAACCATTCTTTGAGTCTTGAAAAGACATTGTAGACTTTAGCCTCTAGTGCTCTACCGAGGGGATTAAGGAATAGGAATTCGAGTTCAGCCCCCCTCTTTGCGGCCATCCATGCGGCAACAGGAGAGTCAATACCCCCAGAAAAAAGCGCAGTGGCTCTGCCTTCACAACCATAAGGTAATCCACCAGGACCGTTGACCTTTCTAAAAAATAAGTAGGCGCCCTCTTGGTGAATTTCAACACTTAATTCCACTTCGTACTTGGTCAAATCAACGACTCCAAATTCACTGGCGATTGCACCAAGCTCTCTTTCAAGCGTAATTGAGTTTCGGGGATATCCTTTCCATGAACGATTAGCAGTAACTCTGAAAGACTTTCCTTTCAAAACGGTTTTTGCAAATTTTTCAAATTCACCATCCAGAGCTTCAAGAGAAATAAAGATACTTGGGCTGAATGATTTAATTCCAAAGACTCGTGAAAGTCCAGAGAGGTACTCCTGTTTAAAATTCAAAGTCATCCGTGCATTTTTGAATTGAGGAATTTCACCAACCATAGTTTCAATATTTTTTTTGAGAATCTTAACCATTTTCATACGAGTCACTGGACTCTTAATCCAAATCTCTGAAAATCGAATTAAAATATGTGAATAATCAGGGGAACCTAATTCAATTTCATTAAGTTGATTATTAAGAGTTATTAGTTTCTTGGACGGACCATCATTCAAAACCTTTAGAGCTTCAAGAGCCATTTGAGAACCAATAACGCCTGCTGCAGCTCCAAGAATTAAACATCCCCGTTCTTTTTTGTTCTTTAATGGTAAAGTGTCTTTTTCACTCAATAGAATGGAAATCTGACCGAATTTTTCATCAGCAGCGCCATGAATAACTGGGATTCCCTTTGAAAGTGCCAAGTCCCACAGTTTTTCCCGTGATTCCCAATTATCAAGACAATCTAAGACAATGTTGGTTTTTTTTGGAAAGGGTTCAAAACCATCTTGAGTAGTTACTTTGATTTCTGGATTCAATTCCAAAAGCCTCTTTTTAGCGACTTCAACCTTATTTTTTCCAATATCGTTTTCAGTAAATAAAAACTGACGATTAAGGTTAGTTTTTTCAATAACATCATTATCAATAAGAACCATGTGGCCAACACCAGCCAATGCAAGATAAGTTGCTGCAGGATTGCCAAGACCACCAACACCGGCAATTATTGCAACTGAATCCCTCAGTTTTTTTTTGTTAACTAAACCATTTTGACGAGTGTATCTCACAGGAATAAACCTCAAATAAGTTTTATTAAACTACTCATATCGAAGAGCCTCGACTGGTTCAAGCTTTGATGCATATCTTGCAGGGAAAAATCCCGATAGTATACCCACAACGAAGGCTAGACCAAGAGATATTATGTAAACGTCAGAAGTAAATGCTGGACTGAGTGCATCCGTTCCCATACTCACCTCAGCCACATAACCAAACCCAGTAGCAATTAATAGCCCAAAGGCCACACCAAATAAGCCTCCAATTAAACTCAGTAAACCTGACTCGAGTAAGAAAATTGCGAGGATATCCCATTCACCAGCACCAATTGCCTTCATAACCCCAATTTCTCGTGTTCGTTCAAAAACTGCCATATACATAGTATTTGCAACACCAACACTCCCTGCAATTATACTGATTCCAGCTATTGCAATGAATACTGCACTAACAGTTCCAAGAATCTGGTTAAATGCCTTCATCATACTCTCAGGAGTCATAACTTCAAAATCTTCTCTCCCCCTTATACGTTCAATAGTCCGTATAATTACATCTTCCTTTGGTTCAACAACCGTTGCAAGAATGAAATTATATTGGTCTGTTTCTCCCGTAATATCCCACAGGTCTTTCACATTAACATTAATTGAGTTGTCGTCATCACTATTTCCAATTTTTTCAAGAATTCCAATAACCCTAAAATTAAAACCGTCAATTTCAAGCAAACTTCCCAATCCTAGATTATTATCTTTCGCAATAAGGTATCCCAAAACAACTTTTTGAATTTCGGAGTCCTTCATAAATCGTCCTCGTTCAACCTTGAAAGTTTGTATATCATTAACCACTGCTGAGAGTGCTTCCGAATCATATCCATACACCCCCACGAATTCTTCACCCGATCTCAATTCAACAGGAAGAACCGTTGCATAGATTCCCGCCGCAGCCTTAACAAAACCCAAACTTCTAACAGCTTCAACCTCTTCCTTTGTAAAATAACTAGACAGACCTGATGGACCACCGAGTTTAGGCATAATGGTAACTATATTGCCTCCCATGTCATCAATACTGCCTTCAACATAGGTCACCATTCCTTTGTTTATACTAATAAGACTAAAGATTAATGCAACACCAATTGCAATTCCCAAAGTAGTGAGAATGCTCCGTCGCTTTCTATGGGAAATAAATTTTCCAACAAGTTCAAAGAAATGTACTCCGGATTTTATTGTCATTTAGCTCCCCCCTTTAACGCTTGAACTGGTTCCATCTTGGATGCATATCTTGCAGGGAAAAATCCCGAAATAACTCCAATTGCAAATGACAATGCAATTGTTGCCAGCATCAAATCCCAATTAAATGAAAATTCATAACCGCCAATTATTCCCGTAACCGTTACAATATATCCAAATACATAGTTTATCCCTAAACCGAGTAGGATTCCAACTAACCCACCAACAACACTCAAGAGTCCAGACTCAAGCATAAAAATAGTAATAATATGGCGTTCACCTGCGCCAATTGCCTTTAGGATTCCAATATCTCGGGTTCTCTCAGCAACAGCCATATACATAGTATTTGCAACACCAACACTCCCAACAAGGATGCTAATACTTGCAACTGACAGAAAAACCAGATTAATCACCTGAAGTATGTCTGAAATTTGATTTACAAGATTTTCTGGAGTTGAGACCTCAAAATCTTCTTTTCCACGAACCCTCTTCAGTGCACGTTCAATTTCATCTATTTTTAATTCAGTAACTTTTGCGAACATCAAAAGATATTCACCTTCAGCATCAACCAGTTCCCAAATATCTTCGACATTGGCAGTGATTAGATTATCTATCTGATTACTTCCAATTTGTTCCATAATGCCCACGACCCTAAAATCTTTATCAGCAATTTCAATTTGACTGCCTGGGGACAAGCTATAATCATCAGCCAATTTATACCCAACTACAATTTTTCCTCGTTCACCCGAAGTGAGAGGTCTCCCCATTATGAAACCATATGGTTGGACTTCTTTGAACATAACATCTAATTTATCTGATTCAACACCCCTAATAGTTACAAATACTGTGTCTCCACGAATTTCTGCAGGAAGATTGGTACCATAACCACCAAGTGCCGACTGAACAAAAATAAGCTTATCGAGAGTGTCTACATCTCGTTGAGTAAACGGTGACGAAGAACTAAGACCCATGGATGCAGTCTTTGGCATAACTGTAACAAAATTATCACCAAGACCTTCAAGAGTTCCAGATATTGCAACAACAAAACCCCTATTTACACTAATGAGACCGAAGACTAATGCCACACCGACGGCAATCCCAATAGTTGTTAAGAAACTACGAAGCTTCCTATGAGAAACAAACTTAATGACTAGATTTGCGACGCTTAACATACCATACACCTAATAGTAAAACTGCAACAATCGCATAAGTACCCGTACTGCTGCGAGCCGGCTCAAAATGGTACGAGTGCACTCGAGTTACTGTGATTTTCTCACCACCAAGCGTATAGGACAAATTGTATTGTAGTTCCACATCCTGTTTATTCGGAATAAACACTAACTCTGCTGAATCAAAATCTCCAAATGAAAGGTCACCAATAAATGTTCCTTCACGAATCAATTGATAATCACCAGGCAATAGGCGCACAGACACCGCCTTCATGGTTTGGCTACCTTCATTAGCAAGGATTATTTCCAATGTGTGTTTGCCGTCCTTGACAAAGGTGTTTGTAAAGGTTTCAAAGCCTTCAGGCCCATAAACTGTTAGCGGTAATGATGTTTGGAAATCCCCTACAGACACATTAACTGAATAGAGTCCGGGGTCGCAGGTTCCCTTAACGTAGAGCGAAACGACTCCAGATTTGAAATTCTCGATGTGTTTTGAAACTCCCCCTTCTAAACAACTTGAAGCAAGTGTAACAGTTCCGCTGAAGATTTTTTCAGGCAATTCAAGTTGAAGAGATAAGTTGAGTAGCCCATCGGATGGAACTCTTATTTCATTAAGAACTCGAAGAGGAGCTTCTTCCACTCTAAGACCAAGGGAAAGTAATTGGGTTATCGTCTTGTTATTCCTGTCATATTGAATAGTTAAGGGAACTTCATAGAACCCCGCACTAGTAAAGTGGAATGTTGTTGGAAAAGTTGCAGGAAGCTTGGATTTTTGAACCGTGTCAGTACCAACCACAGGAGAATCGATAGTCAACCAAACATTTTCACCAACACCAGCAATCCTCAAATCAACAGTGTCATAA
>JAAOXX010000073.1 GCA_018221025.1 Candidatus Altarchaeota archaeon
GTACCATTTCTCACCATTATTAATGTAAAGTTCATTCAAAGTCACGAGAGTAGATATAAATGAATCCTTGACGGCACCACTAAGTTTTTTTCCAAGGTATTTTGCTTTTCCACCAACCCCCCCTGAAACATCAATAACAAATTTATTTTGAACGGGTCTGTAACTAACTACAAACTTAGTAGCATCTTCACCCTTTCCAAAACTTCGCTTAAATTTTATACGTCTTGAGAGTCCCGGGGACAAATCCTCTAAGAATGATTCTTTTTGTCCAGAGTCTAATACTCCAACATAACTCTGAACTGTTTCCAAAAACATTCCGGAAATCTGAGCTTCCATTTGAAGTCTTTGTTCTTCAGTCAATTCAACTTCGGTTTCAGGAGTGATATCCCACGTCTTGTCCATGTGATAATCGAGTCGAGCAGTTACAGAAAGACCATCTTCAAGTTCAACAATTCCGCGGTATTGCATTAAAGGTGCGTCATTTTGAGAGGTTTCTAAACGCACATCCTCATTAAAATCATTCATTGAATCGCCTTAGCTTTGTAACAACTCTTGAATTATAAACTTTACTCGAGAATTTCAGATGCCATATTAGCTAAAGAATTATGCCAACCATATTTAGTCCCAGGGGTGCTTTCAAATACAGCGGCCGACGTGCCGTCTGGAGAAACGAGGAAAATAAAATAAGAGTTTTGGCCATTGTTTGAAGAATAGATTTCGAATACAGGAACGCCCTCACCAAACACAAAAGGAATGGCCTTACCATAATTATCATACATCTCTGTGAATAGGTCTTCTGCAATGTCCAGATTCAGCGGCCTCGCATCCTTATCAACATTACTCACCCCCACGACATCTGCATAGTTGCCCACGCCCATAAATCGCTTGGATACGGGATTATATCTGTCAATAAGTACACGGGTAATTTCGAGTATATCCGTGTGCCTGCTGAGTTCAGAGCCGAATCTTGGTAGGTTAACGTCACATTCCTTGGTTGTCAAAAAGGAATGGTATCCTTGTTCAATTTCATCTTGGTCAATTACAAGCCCGACTGTTTTTAATTGAGGAGCTACACGTGCAGATGGCGTTTCCTTATGGATAACTCCAACCATCGTAGGGTATGCTCTGTTCGTGGCTTCTTCGTCATCTATAATCTGAGGAAGACTCTTAGCAGACACACCCATTAAGAATGATAATGTGTTCAATAGTGCGGGGTCGTTAATCGACTCCCTTTCCTCACCATAATTAGCAGAATAATTTATAACGTACTTCCCATCGCTCTCAATAATCTTTCCTTCAAAAATACCTCTATCCGGCAGAGGATGAATAGTCAGCACTCTACTAGGGTGGAAAGTATTGAATATAAAGATTACTCCGAGTCAGCCAACCGGTAAACCTCAGATGCTTTGACTGCATCCTGAAGAACATCCCCAAGTTTGCCAGAGTGTAAAATGTTGTAGGATACATCAAAAAAGGGAACGTTCCTAATTGGAAGATTACTCTCTTTAATATCCTGTTCCTCACGGTACACATCGTCTTTCAGCGGTATGGTGTACACTTCTGAAGCCATACCACATATACACTGTGTTAAATTATAATCTTTTCTGTTTGTTAATACTCTGGAAGACAGACTAATGCTTAAATATGATTTAGTTTCAGAGGGCCAAAAAATGCGGGATAAAGACCGTGTTGATTTACATGAGTCTGTTTTACAATGAAATACTTACACAACAACAATGGATAAATACTCACCATCACTGATGCAGGTTGGGTCACACGAAAAACGAATATCTAAATAAATTTGTGGATGCGGCTGAAGAATCAGTCGCCAATGGACATGGAAAAGTTACTGTAGTTTTGACAGATAGCTATATTGCAGCTCAGGAAGCTTCGGCTTTTAGGAGTAAGGCGAATCAGAGGGGAATTGCAGTTGCCTCAATTGGAGAGGGCTCATATGCCTTCAAGTTGGATGAGATGCCACAACGCTTTGTCGATGCCTTGTGGGAAGCTATAGAAATTACTGAAGAAATTGCAAAATTCAGCAAATACAAAGCACGAGAAACTTTGGCTCTGCAAAACTCGGAAAATACAGGAAAACTCTGTGAATTCATTGGTGCACTGGGACTTTATCGAAAAGATGTAGTTAATGGTGATGTGATGAAACACTACGTACTGCAAAAAATCCAAAGTGGACTGGAAAATGGCGTTCCCGTGGTATACACACAGTTACGGGGGCAGTAAGAAGCATTAAAACGCGGAAGGGAGTAAGAATTAGTGTCAGCAACCACATTTTTCAGTGGTTATAGTCTCCCCTCTCAAAAAGAGGTAAAAGCGTTTGAGAAGCACGTGAACCAGGAAATACGCAGATTCAGCCGGGCGAACTCATCGAAGATTGGACTCGTCCGAAGGAAACTGAGAAAAAAATTTGGCAGAAATTATATGAACAAAGTTTATCTCTATGCGACTAAAACCGAAGACGTTGAATTCAGCATAAGGGAGTTTTACATGGGAATGGTTGATGTCATAAGAAGTGTGTTTTCAGGAGACGTCAACGAATCAGATAAAACAATGTATACATTGGCGATTCTTCAGAGGAATGCACGGAGAGGAAAGGATTAGAACCCACTAGCCCTGACCTTACTCACAAGATGACTAACCCCTGGGTCAATTCCGCGAATAATTGCTTCATTATATGCAATCCAAGTTGGCAATACCATGTGCGGTTGAGGACTGAACCGTCCTTTTGCCGGGGACTCTAATCTGAAAACTGGTGCATATTCTTCCCAGAATTTCACAACTTTATTCACGTACAAGTAGCTGCTCGAGTCCTTTGGAGGAATAAACGCCACGAGTGGTAAACGGTCTTTGTTTTCTTTTTCGAGAGTTTCAATTGCACTGTGTGGGAACTCTTCTGTTTCAATAGGGAATGCGTTAACCTTAGCACCCTCCATGAACATAATTAATCCGAGTTTTCTGGCAAGACCATATCTTGGACCGTCTCCAAAAACATATCTTGAACTATACTTGCTGAGCCTCTCAGCAATTTCGTTGGAGTGTTTTTCAGTGGCTGGGTCTCGGCTTAATTGGTCTGTCATATTAGCAGACTCGATTAATTCGTTGTAGAGATTTTTTCCAGCAAGCTCGGACAGGATGTGCCAGAGTAAACTAAGCGATGAGTGAAAAGTCATAGTGCTTGGAAGAGCCCTCTCTGGATAAATTTCAGTGTGGGTTGTAAACACGTGTCCCGAATCCTTGAGGAACCAAAGGGAGTCCTTAACGGGTTCCCGCAAATTAGTAATTACAAGAGGCTGGGCACCCGTTTTACTAACAACATGTGCGGCATCCATGGTATCCTTAGTTTTTCCGGATTGTGAAATGAACATAACAAGCGTGTTTTCATCCATATACGGAGGATTGTCGGCTAAGTCACGAGAATGAATGACTTGAAGTGGCTCTCTCCCAAGTTCCCGCCACATATAAGACGCGGTCAACCCGGTGAGGTATTTGTCGCCGGCACCATTGATTATTATCCTGTCAAATTCGGCGAGTTCCGCAAAATCCTCCACTTTTTTCTTATTTTGTTCAAGAGTTTTTCTTGCCGATTCGCCCTGAAGAAGAATGTGCTCACGCATATTTGTAGTGTCCATGGATTTCAGAGGCGGGGTAGGATTTATGGTTTTTTCCCGCTAGCGGGATTTTTCCCTCGCTTAGTCCTTTAGGAAAGCGGGATTTTTCCCTCGCTTAGTCCTTTAGGAAAGCGGGATTTTCAACTGTAAAAGGCTCGAGATTCTCGACTTCAACGAGCTTCAAATGGAGCAAGGCATCGATATACGCCCATGCAATTGCATAAGCCTCGAGGGCATCGTGGTCATTGTCTTTTTTTAGAAAGTGGAGTGAATCTGACGCATAGGCATTGGCGAGTTCAACAACTTCCTTCGCGGACTCATCAAGAATCTTCAAAGTCTTCAAGATACCAAGGAGCTCGTGGATACTCTTTTCCAAATCCATGTTTCAAATGAAAACCGCGGATTATTTAGCTTCGCAATAAAGGAAGTGGAATGACGGAATTAATTCATATGAAAGATAATTACACTCGGCGATTCGAAGCCGAAATCACTGAAGTTTTGGATGGTGGAGTCGTCCTCAATAGAACTGCATTCTACCCCCTCGGCGGAGGGGTCGGAGACGACAAGGGCATGATTATTGCCGATAAGAAATATAATGTAGTTGGAACCAAGTGGCAAGACGGGAAGGCAATTCACTTGATTGAGGATACCACTGGACTCCGAGTTGGAATGACGGTCAATGGTGAAATTGAATGGGGAAGAAGATACAAGCTTATGAGGAATCACACATCTGCCCATTTACTCGAAGCCATGGTATTCAATAAGACGGGAGCACTAATCGGCAGCGGAAATGTTAGTGTTGACAAAGGATATCTCGGATTCACCTTAGAAAACATGGATAAGGAGTTAATTGAGCAGGCCGTAAAAGATGCAAACAAGCTGATTGAAAAGGGCGCCCCAGTAAAAATATATTTCATGGATAGGAAAACGGCTTTAGCAGACAAAGACATGGTTAAACTTGCAACAAAACTACCTCCCGAAGTTAAAGAACTCAGAATAGTTGAAATTGAGGGGATTGAAAGGCAGGCTTGTGGCGGTCCTCATATCGCCGATATAAGCGAAATAGGGAAAATAGAAATAGTCAAAATGGACAATAAGGGTAAAAATAACCGACGATTGTATTATAGGGCTGTTTAATGCATTAAAGGAATTGCTTTTCTTGCAATTAATGCACCATGAACTCCCGCATAGTCTCCAAATAGCTTCTCTGGAACGCCTTCAACCACATCTACACCCATTTTCTTGCCACTGAGGGATTCAATTAATTGTTCAAACCGCATAGCATACAGGGGTTCAGGGTTTGTAACTTGGCGTATATTCAACACATCCATATCGATTGAAACATAATCTGCCTGTTTGATGATTTTTTTGACTTCGTCTTTTTTGGCTTCGAGTTCCTTGCCCTCAATAATATTTACCGAATCAAAAACACTCGTCTCTTCTTCAGCAATGCTTCGCACACCAATAAGTGAAACGTCTTTTACAACATCTGAAACTCTTCGAAGGGTACTGGCATAGCTGTACTTTGTGCCTGTGAATTCCTGTCGGAAGTCAGCATGAGCATCAAGTTGTACATATTTTTTCAGTCCTTTTTCAGCAAGAAATTCAACTACTGGAATAGTCACGGAATGGTTGCCACCCATAACAAAGAACTTGCGGAATCCCTGAGACCAAAGCTTGTCAAGAAATTCCACTACGTCTTTAACCATTAAATCTGGAGAAGACGATGGAATCAAGTCTCCAAAATCAGATGCATCAAAATCCACGTCCCATTCAATTCCCTGAGACGAAAGTCTAATTGAGGCGGGA
>JAAOXX010000074.1 GCA_018221025.1 Candidatus Altarchaeota archaeon
GGGTAGAGTTTTTCCCCCTTGGTCCAGTGAAGACCTAAACATGGCCGATAAGATGGCGATATCTTCAATTGCAAGAGTTGCCGGCTCAAATAAGGATGAGGTTATCACGTCTCTAAAAAAAGAAGGTGACCTCGGTTCTTCAACAGAGTATTTACTTTCACTCAAAAGGCAGTCGACTCTCTTCAAAGAAACACTAACACTTGACAAGGTTTATTCCGCATTTGAAAAGATTGCATCATCAGAAGGAATTGGAAGTGTTGAAAAAAAACTTTCAATTTTGTCCGAACTCATCAGTAATGCCAGTCCAGAAGAAGCGAAGTATATTGTGAGAACGGTTCTTGGTCAATTGAGGATTGGTGTTGGTGAAGGAATTGTGAGGGATGCTATTTCCACTGCATTTAATGTTCCATCGAAATTAATTGAAGCTTCACATGCTGTCCTTAATGATTTCGGCGAGGTTGCAGAATTGGCCTCAAAAGGAGAACGGCATTTGATTGGTGTAAAACTGCGCCCGGGTCGCCCACTCCAAGTAATGCTTTATCCAAAGACGGAGTCCGTTTCTGATGCTATTGAAAAACTCGGAGACAAGATTCAGGCAGAATACAAGTATGATGGTTTCCGAACGCAAATTCACAAAACCGGAGACGAAGTTAAAGTGTTTACAAGACGACTTGAAGATGTAACCACCCAGTTTCCGGACATTGCACAAGAAATTAGACTTCACGTAAGTGCCGATGAAGCTGTGTTTGATAGTGAAAGTGTTGGTGTTGCTAAAGATGGTTCATTTGTACCTTTTCAAACTATAAGTCAGAGAATTAAACGAAAGTATGGCATTCATCAAATGGTGAAAAATATTCCTATTGAAACACATCTCTTCGATATCCTATACCTTAATGGCAAAAACCTGATTGACCTTCCTTTGAAAGAACGGCTTGAACTTTTGAAAAAATCATTCACACCTTCCAAAGGACTGAGGCTTGTTGATTTCATTCAAGGTAATCAAACTGAAGTCGAAGCGTTTTATGAAAAAGCACTTGGCGATGGTGTTGAAGGATTAATGCTCAAGAGTCTTGATTCCCCCTATAAGCCCGGTCAGCGTGTTGGTAAGGGTTACAAACTCAAGCCCAAGGCTGACTCACTCGAGCTCGTTGTTACTGGGGCTGAATGGGGTGAAGGAAAACGTGCCAATTGGTTGAGCAGCTATATCCTCGCTGCCCGTTATTCAAAAACAGGAGAGCTCAAAGGAGTTGGGAGAATGGCGACTGGTATGACCGAATCCCAGATGGAGTCGCTTACAAACGAAATGAAAAAATTAGTCGTTAGTGAAAAAGGAAAAATTGTTGAACTCAAGCCCACCATAGTAATGGAAGTTGCCTATCAAGAGCTTCAAAAAAGTTCCAAGTACTCAAGTGGATTTGCATTGAGGTTTCCTCGATTAGTCAGGGTTCGCGAAGATAGGGGACCAGAGGACATAGACACTGTTGAACGAATTCAACATTTATTTGAAATTCAATTCAAGAAGCCCGGTAGTCGATGAATCCACCTGAATTAGACAGTAATACAAAATTTCCAATACTCAACGATTTTTGAACTGTACATTTTGAACACAATTCTTCAGAGAGATATTCTCTTTGTCTCCCATCACTTTCAATATATGTGCTGCTGGTGTTGACGACGTAGTTGCAGTGATTCAATACCTCAACCCAATTGCCTGCTTTACTTACATCCTCAATATGAAGACACGTGTCATTTGATGGCCGCCATAGGCATCCTTTTCTTCCCGTCATTGCAACCAATTGTGCATTAACTACTTCTTCACAATACTTAGTATTTGGGAAAACGCAGTATGACTTTGCAAATCCGTTTTCTACGAGCTGCGTTCCAATTAGGCCATCTGAGTGTATGTGGCGAAGAAGTCTATCATATTTGTCTTTATTTACAAAGTCTCTTTCCATTTCCACTGTGTTCCCAATTTGTGTTTTCAAAAACTCAGTTGCTCCTTCATAACACCTCTCGCCCCTTTCTGGAGTATTAATATTCAAGATTCTGACTCGCCCAATTGAAGTTTCAATTGTATCTCCATCAATTACTCTTTCAACAGACACATCTACTGCGGGATAAATCAAGAGTAATACAGCATATAATATCTTCCACACCTAATACACCTCAATTCTTGTTGCAATGAAGTTAAGCGAACCGGTAAGTGATTCTAAGTTTGATGGCGCCTTCGCTTCATAGTCATTGGTTCCAAATGCTCCAGTTATTCCAACATTTATTTCTATAATGAATACTACGTCTTGAGTTCCATCATATTCCGTCCCACCATCATCTGCATCCCATAAGAGTCCTACATACCAAGGAGACCCATCACTTGCATTTACAACTGGAACGCCAATTATTTCAGTACCATAGATAGTAAAGTTATAGAGTGTATCTGCACTTCCACTATTATCGGTGTCATATGTTTTCTCAACATTGTCGTCAAAACCCGTATTACCTAACTGTGAGTCTAAATCCCAAAAGTCTCCCGACTCATTTAATGGTTTCAGATTCGAAAAATCAACGTCAGCATCATAATCAACAATGAATACGTTTCCAGTTATTGACTGCGGCGACCATTGAAATGTCTCTGAACTATCCTGAATTGCAAGAATAATTTCACTACTCACATTACCGTGCAGATAAACCCAGGACGAGACAGTGATATTTGTTTCATTCCAATTATTTGAGAAATCCGATTCAACTACATTGCTTGGCGTATACACACTTGCATTCACCGTATTGGTTCCTTGCCCGAAAGCCGCAGTCACATTTACCCATGCCCACGAACCAACAGACATATTCATATAGACTTCACCAAGTCCTGTTTGAACTCCATTACTATCCGTAGAATTGAACCAGACTCTTGACTCATTTGCCGCCCAAGGTCCAGGATTGCTAATATTTGCTTGAATGAAAACAAACTCACCTTCTGTTGGGTTGGAGTTATTTGAAATGACTTGATTCACTTTCAAATTAGCCGACCAAATCGTTTGGTAAGTGAATACATCTGAATAATTCCAATTATCGAGTGAATCATTTGCAAAAACTTGCCATCTTGCACTGCAGTCTTTAGTATAACTTACACTCTTTGTAATATTTACCCAGCTTGTTGCTCCAGATAGGGATACCCATGAATCATTCACAAAACTTCCAGTACAATTGTCAAATGAGAATATGTGTCCCGACATCTCAACCCCATCTTTCCACAAGACTCTGTGTTCAATGGGTTCTCCTGCTGTTGTATCGTTGGTTGAATTCTGGTACCATTTTGGTGGGTCATTCTCAACAGTCAGATATGTAAAAACACTTGTTGCATTCCACTCGCCATATGTGTCATTTGCAAATACCTGCCACTGGACTGTGCATCCAACTGTATCATTTACAACTTTGTCAATTACACTCCAATCAGAAATTCCACTAAGTGTTGCCCAAGAATCATTCACAAGATTTCCTGTACAGTTATCAAATGAGAATACATAGCCAGACAAACCTCCGCCGTCTTTCCACAATACTCCGTGTTCTACCCACCTATTGGCTCCTGGAACGGATGTATAATTTAGACTCCAGAGTGGGGCAACATCAACCACATCAAAGGACAAAGTATTGTATGATGTGCTATACAATCCCGAAATTTCCTCCACCCAAATATCTGTTACATTGAAAGTTCCATTAATTGATGTGTCCGTCCAGTTTACTTGCCAGAATGGATAGACTGCTAGACTCATTGTTGTGTTGATTAGAGTCGTATTAGGATACCTGAATGTTGCATTCACTGAAGTTGTATTTCCCCCTTGATTGTTTGTTACATTAATTGTGAACTGCACGGGTCTTCCAATTATTACTTGTGATTCATTGAATTGAGGATTGGATATAGTTGGTGCTGTGCTGTTTACATAGTCTCCACTGGTTTCAAACACAAAACTTGCAACACGCTCTGTAGTGTGGGCCCTCTCCGCATCATCATACTCTTCATATGCGAGGTCTATCTGAGTCGTTGAAAATGGGGAAGTGCCATAAATTACTGGCCAACCACCATTTGAGTCTCTCATTCCTGAGCTTGAAACTACCGCTACTTCGGGTGTGCTTGAGAATGAAGATGTGAAGCTCTCAGAATAAGGAGGATTATTACCAACACCTTGCACTGATTCTAAGGAGAGGAAGAAATCATATTCAACACTGTCAACTGTTCCGTGGCCACTCTCTGCAACAATAAAACCCATTAATTCGTAATTTCGTGTGGTGCTCGGGTCTTCTGCTACGTGTTTTCCTGTAGCTATGTCTGTTGAATTAGGGTCTGTAGCACTATCTGAAGTAGAGCCGCTTGCCCAGAACACAGACCAGTTTGTGTCATTATAACTCATTACCTGCCCGGTTACTACTGGTGATGTGTATGAACTGATATAGCTTTGAGCGACAGGAGACCAGTCTGCAGTATTGTCTGTTTGAGTGCTGTTGTATTTTTGTGCTTCTATTCTGGTTCCTCCCGGAAGCGTCCAGTTCCCCTCTTCAATGATTAGGTAGTGAACATCCCGTATAGTTGCAGCCCCCCCTCCTGTATCCTGCAGACGGACCGTAAAATTTGTTGAAGATATGTTGGCAATTCGCGTCACTGTTGAAACCCCCAGACTTGTATACTGAATTGAAGCAACAATTACTGGGCTGTCATACAGGTATGTAAAATTAATTTGCACCCACGAGTCTCCAACACTTGGAACCGTTCCCCACTCCATCTTGAGATAATCTGAAGTCTGAGCAAATGCCATAGTAAGTGAGAATAATAACACTAAGACAGAGACGTGTCTACTCATGAGTTACCATACAAAGGGACAGTTAAATGGTTTTCACCTAACCTTCAAGAGTCTACGTTTTCCCCTTCCGGGGATATCTTCAGCACCAATTACTTGGAGTTCAATGAGCTCTTTCACATATTTTCTGAAGGTTCTTTCAGCACCCTTTCCTTCAATTTCCTTATACTTAGTGAAAACTTCAGAAGACGGGGCGCTTCCATTCAACTGTTTAAGTGCATTAAGAACGACTACGTGTTCTCCTTCTAAATCTCCCTGCCTCATCTCTTTTTTTGGGTCTTCTTTGACATCAACAGCTTTTACATGCTCAATGCTGAGTGAGTCGCCCGTTTTCCCGGCAAGTCTTCCTGCCCTTAATAGGAGGTTTAATCCGTATCTTACATCTGAGCCGTGTTTGTATGAGAGTCTGGCTGCGATCTTAATTGCCATGTCGCTGTGTTCCCTAAATGCTAGTCTTGCACGTTCCTTTAGAATACTGTATAATTCCTCAACACTGTATCTTCCAAATTCAATACTCATTGGTGAAAGTGAGCTTCTCGTTCTTTGGTCAAGATGTCTCATGGCATATGGGTCATTTGCAATCATCATGATTCCAATTGGTGTTGGCGACCTGCTTAACACATACAAGACTCCATCATCTGTGAGTGCATCAACCTCATCCAAGACAAATACAATTTTTTCGCCCTCAATATTTCTTACGAATTCTTCGACCAGTTCGTCAACGCTTCTTCCTTTTCTTGGAACTGGATATGAGAGTTGCCTCAAGGCTTCAGTCAATACGGCAACCTCAGTCCGCTGATACCAACAATTAACATAAATTCCCCTTGTACCCTCTTCTCCAAAACTCCTGGTGACAAATCTTGCAACCGCGGTTTTTCCAATTCCTGCAGAACCATGGACAAATAGGTTTGTCGAGCGTCTTCCTGACACTATGGGTTTGAGCAATTCAAAAATCTCTCCAATTTCACCTTCCCTGTGCGGGAGTATGTCTGGAATATATTCAGGGTCAAGATACTCTTCTCTCACACTCAGTGTTAAGCGGGCGTTTTATATTGATTTATCTGAAAAAATGAAGATTACTTAGTCCGTGTTTTTTTTGGTTTCTTAGATTTCCAAGTCTTTGGATACCTGTCTTTTTCAATTATAACTCGGTTAGTTTTCACGGCTTCTCCTTCCCAGAGTTTAACCATGTCTTCGCCGTCCATAAGGGCGGTTCCGAGGGCAACAAGCTCCCCTTTCGCAGTTAACATCGCAACCATTTTTCCTTGCTCCACCGTTTTTTCAACTTTGGATATACCATTGACTCCGAGATTTGCTCCGTAAGTAAGACTATTCACTGCGCTGTTTTTGATGTAGACTTTTGATACTGCAAAAATACCATCTTCAACTGGTCGTATAATTTTTCTTAATAGACTCTCGTCTTCCTTTAACTTGTAAAATTCCCACGCCTCTTTCAGTTGATGAAGGGTCACTGCCGTATTTTCTGTGAATGGGCCTGCCTTTGTCCTTCGCAGCTCCTTCATATTGGCTCCAACCTCAAATGCAACACCCATATCGTGGCAGAGTTTCCGTATGTATGTACCGGCTTCGACTGAGGTTCGGAATAGAACTTCCCTTCCTTGAATCTCCATTACTTTGAAATAGTAGACCGTGCGTTTTCTTGAACGTCTCTTGACTGCACTCTTTGCCGGAGGAATTTGCATAATTTCTCCTTCAAATTGTTTTGCAACTTTTTGTATATCACTTTCATCTACGTCTCCGTGAATGTACATAACTCCTATGTATTCTTTTGCGGCTTTCAATATTGCTTGAACCGTTTTTGTTGCAGAATTGAATGCAATTGGAAGAACTCCTGTAACTCCGGGATCAAGTGTTCCCGAGTGTCCTGCTTTTCTGGCTCCAACAATTTGTTTTGCCCACGCAGTAACTTGGTGACTCGTTGGACCTGCTGGCTTATCTATTACGACGATGCCTTTTTCGAGTAGGTCCTTTATTGGGCGTTTCCAAGGGTCTTCCCCGTATTTTTCACTCGGTTCCTCTAAGTCGCGAACTAACACATGTTTTTTGGTTTACGACTTTTATAATAGTTTGACAATCTGGTAGTGCGGAGTTTCTGTTACATTCCCACACGCAGTTGCCCAAGTCTCCTGTTTCGGTAAAATTATGTACTTAATGCCAACTCGTAAGTCTTCACAATTTTCCGGCTCGTAGAAAAACCACTGTGGGTCGGAGTATTCGAAAGTTGGGCTCTTTGGTGTTGGAATTCCTCTGTATGCGAGATAGTTACCGGCAAAAACCATGTCATATGCCTGGGTATCTGGAAATTTTGATATCGTGTAGTTTCCTTCAATTTGGTCTAAGTACTTCGTGTTTTCTGAGAGAGGGGAAGTCCATGGAAACGGAAATACTAATGCTCCGATTGTAACTAATGTGACAAGTTTCCATAGTCTCTGGTCCTTTCTGATTAAAAGATATGAAAATAGTGGCATGAGTGTTGTAATTATTATTTGGTTCCATCCGGGGATGTACTTAGTAAATGGAATATCAAACAAAACAAAGAGTGGGAATATTACTGAAATTGCTACTGAAGGCATGGAGTAAATTCCTTCTCTTCCCATGAAAAACGTAGCAATCAATATGAATATTATGAGAATTGTTAATACAAAAATTAGCCATGTCCATCCTTGACTGAATAATACTCCTAAAGCTTGTTTATAGAGAATCTGAGCCCGTGGATAAACCCATCCCGTTTTTCCAAGAGTTGGCGGCAGGTAAATTGCGAGCCATGCAAAAAGCGTAGTTCCCCAATAAATCAAGTCTTTGATTAGGCCTTTTTCAATTGCTTTGAAAAATAAGAGGGGTCCATAAAATACCATAGTTGGCAGGTGACTTGTAGTCCCCACCATGAATAATGCGGTGCTTACTCGCGGGTCTTTTCCCTTGTCCAGATAATATAGTAATAAGATGAATGCCAGATGGGATGCAAATTCCAATAGTCTTCCAAGTCTTAAGAATGATAATGCCGACAATGGAAATAACATCGGCAACAGTACATACTTCTCATTACCTGGTGTAATTTTCTTTGCAACGAGATACGTTATAGCCATCATCAAGAAGTATGTTGAAAAATATGCTAATCGTGGGGGGATTATTTTTGCGAGTAAAACAAATGGTATTAATACTGGTACGAAAAAAATCCGAACTGGAAGATTTCCTTGTTCTGGGTAAACTCCAATCCCTTCACGCATTACCTCTACGAATTTAGTTATATGAAAACTGTGGTCTACATGGAAAAAATTGGATGGAAACCTTGAACCAAGCATAAGAAAATCAATGGCGATGAAAAATAATGCGAACCAGATATATGCCTTCTTCCAGTCAGTTTTGAATATCATTTTATTTTCTCCTAAAAACTCCACTATGGAATCCTATGAGATATGCAAGGTATCTTACTGGGAGGAGTAAACCCCCAAATAGTCCATGGATACTAAATTTTCTAAATAATCCGTATAGGGCCCCAAATACAAACGGCACCAATAAAACCCTGGGCCTTGATGCGGATAAAAATACAAGACTATATGCTCCAATTATGAGCAAAACCACTTTTTTGCCATAAGTTGTTTTTAACCCAATGCCTGCTTTTCCGTCTCCTTTTCCATATAGGTAAAATTGTTTAATCCATTTCTTTGGGCTTGAGCGCATTCTCCAGCGGACAATTGCTTCGTCAGCAACTTTGAATTTACAACCGGCTTCTTCCAGTTGTGCGTTGAATAATGTGTCTTCGCCTGTGTAAAGGTGTTCGGGATAGCCGCCTACTTTTTTCCAACAGGCTTTCTTGAACATGATGCTTCTTGAACTCGGGTTCCTTGGTGCTGACCTCTTCACAAAAATTGATTGAACTTTTTCAAAAAATCCTGATGCAATTGGTTCGAAATTTCCTGCAATTACGTCCGCCTTTTTTTCCAGCATTTTTTCAAGCCACAATCTCCTAGCCACACACCCTCCATCAATTGATGCAATAA
>JAAOXX010000075.1 GCA_018221025.1 Candidatus Altarchaeota archaeon
ATACTAAAAAGACGTCAAATGTCTAACTCAAAATAGCCAGTAAGCGAAATATATATTAAGTGCATGCACAAAGTCCACTTGTGACAGAATACAAACCAACTGAGAATGTTCACCTCGTTGACTTTGATGACACTATTACTGATCCATTAGACTCTGGTAATTGTTGGTTTGTGCAGTCTCTTGAGAATATTGCTACTTCAGAAACTTCTTCTCGTTTCCTTAAATTTAAGTCAAAAATAATTGGTTCGGTCCTCGATTCTAAACGATCAAAAAATCAAGATACTGATCCTAAACCATATCACATCAGGTTACTCAGTTGGTTGGCAAATGGTGCGCGACATAGTGATTTATTTGTTGATCGTCAAACAATGATTCCAAACATGCCAGTTATTGACTGGATTGAATCGATAAGGGCGAACGGTGATGAAATACATATTGCTTCAATGTCTCCGACGTTATACATTCAAGAATGGTTAAGAGGAAATCCAGAAAATGAAATGACAGATATTGAAGTTGATGGTATTTACGGACTCGCAATTGATTTGGAAGGGTATGGTAGTGATGCACTTTTTCGTGGAATTGATAGGACTGATGTATACACTGACTTAGCCGCATCGGTAGGTGCCAAATTTGCAAAGGCATACTGTGCTGCCGAATTGATTAATAAAGGATACAGGGTTGTTAGTGCAATTGGAAATTCTGTTACTGATTTGATTTCTAAAGAGGATGTTTTCAATCATCTGAAAGAACGCTTTGGTTGGTCTGAAACACAACTCTCTGGACTTTCAGAATACTTAGTAGAAAATCCAATATACAATTTACATTTACCTGCGAATGGTGAAGAAAACAAACTCTATAAAAATGGCGATTTGAGTACTCCGATTTTGGACGAAGAGGTACCTGAATTTCTTGAAACACTTTACCACAGATTGGATGTTCAAAAAGTTGAGGGAGTGTTGGCTTCTGGGGAGTATGCGCTTTCTTAGAATCTTTTTTAATGACTTATCTTTAGCCTTGATATGGAAACTGCGTCTTTTAGTGTTAATACAGAGGACTGGAAAACTGTCTATAAAATGAAATATGATGGCAATAAGGAGAAGATGCTTGCTTTTGCATCATTAATTGAAGGAACAATTCAAACTAAGATTGGTTTCATGTTTCCAGAGATGAAGGTTGAACCCTTGGGGGAAGAATTTGAACCCCTGATTAAGGAATTAACTAAGCGCGCAAAAAAAGTAGTGAAGACTGCAGAAATTAGTAAGAACTACAAACCGTTTGCAGTGATGTGGGCGGTTTCTGAGATGCTTACTCAGTCGGGTTTGAAGATTTTCCCGGAGAAAAAAGACCTCCGAAAGATACTGAAAAGAATTTAATCTGAGGGGATATGTGATAATGTGTTTGGACTCGTTGAAACGATTGCTGTTGGTACACTCTTATTTTTTGTGTTGTCAATGTATGCAATAGTCCAAAAAGCATCACTTAAATTTTTCTTTCAAATTGGTGTTGGTTTGCTCGGTGCCATTTTAGTAAGTTGGTTGGGCTGGTCAACAGAATTTGGCATGCTTGGAATGGGCCTAACACTCAGTATGGTTTATTTCATGAAGTGACTATTCAGTCTTTTTCTTCTTCTTTTTGTCCATCGCAATACTTGAGTCACCAGCCAATCCAGTAAGATTGAGTGCCGCAACTTCTTCAGTTACCTTTTTGATTCCTCCTGGAAGGTCTGGGAAGTTCATTGGGAACACAATCTTTGTACTCTCACCCTCAGCGAGTTTAGGTATTGCTTCCTTGATGTATAAGTATTGAAGTGCCTTGTCGTCCAATTTACTAGCGGCTTCAGCCACTGCCTCAATAAGTGTTCGTTGAGCTCTTGCCTGATATTGAGCGGCTGCCCATTCTTCTTTGGCAGTTCTCCTGAAATGCATTGCACTCTGTATTGAATCCGGAATTTTCATCTGCTGAACCTCAACATCAATAACAGTAACTCCCCACTCAATTGTCATGGGTTCAATCTTCACTTTAACAATATCATTCACTTTTTCAATTTCAGAATAAAGTTCGTTTAAAGTTAGGTTACTTGCAATATCTCGGAGTGCTGCATACACATACCCTTTGATTGTTTCTTTGAAATCTTTGACTGATAAAACGGCCTTTGCCGGGTCCTTTATTTTATAATAAACAATCATATCCGTCCCAACACGGATTTCATCTGCAGTGATGACCTCTTGTGGGGGTATATCCATCTTTTGGACACGCAAGTCCAGTTTCTCGGCCTTCTCAAAGAAAGGTATTAAAAATATCCAACCGGGTCCCGCAATCTTATGAAAATGACCCATACGAAATACGGCAAGTCTCTCATACTCCCTCACTTCGTTTATTACTCCAATTGCACGGAAAATCTGTAAGAGTATAATTAACCCAACAACGGCAAGCATAATTTCTACATAATCCCTCGCTATTGGTACAAACATCAGAAGTAACGTCGTTATGATAACCAGGACCAAAACGGTCTCCATTTCCGTATGGAACTGTTTCTGCGTTTCTTTCCAAGCCTTCGCCACAAGAGTAAACAGTAATTGAAATATAAAAGACTTGGTCTTAGACATGTGTGGTAAAAATTGGACTAGAACTGCATCAGCAATTAGATACGGGAAAGTTGTTTTGTCGTTGTCCCACCGAACTCAGTGATAAAGAAGACTTTACATTTAAACGAACTCTTAGGCCAGTAGTTAGTGAGCTTGGCAAGGTTGATAGGGCCGCATTACTCGAGGCCAGGCGTGGCAGAGAAACCACATACTTTGCAAATCTCTCGACATCTTGTGCCGTTGAATGGGATGAAGAACCTCCCCACGAACCCGACGTTTATGCGATTAAAGTTGCAACTCAGATTGTTAAACTGCTTAACGCAAAACCAGTTGATGAAGTTCAGTTTATGAGAAAAATTTTGATTGATGGTTCAGTAGTTTCAGGATTTCAACGAACTGCCCTAATTGCTACACACGGTAATGTGGATGGGGTTGAAATTTTAACTATTGGACTCGAAGAAGATTCGGCACGTCCAATTAAATCCGGAGAGTTTAATCTCGATAGACTCGGAGTTCCATTAATTGAGGTCGCAACTGCC
>JAAOXX010000005.1 GCA_018221025.1 Candidatus Altarchaeota archaeon
CCTGTAAATACTTTGCATTTGGTGATATAATGCATTTTATTCAGAAAAGAGCGCCCATTGGGTTTATTAAGTCTTTATTTGAAACTAGAAATTTTGATATTTTATCGCTTCGTGATATTGGGCCGGGACTAGCAAGGTTTCCCTTGGCAGTTGAAATGCATACGAGTAGAAAATTACGCCAAAGATATCTGAGTCGATAGGTAATCTTCAATTGACTGGGTCGTTCCAGCTTTTCCAAGTACTTCGTAGAGGAGTCGGCGAGCACGTCGCCCCTTATGAAGCCCGTATATGAAGCGGGTTAGTATTTTTTCGTTGGGACCGGGAGAGGTGGGAAGTAATTCAGTTGGGTGGTAATAAAATATGTAGGGATTTTTTGGAACTATAAGTTTGGATAGGGGCCAGAACAATCTGAAGAAAGGAAGACCAAATGCAATTGGAACAAATCTGAATGACTGGATTGGCATTTCTTTAATTCCTCCCTTTTCGAATGGGTGTGGTTTAATTCGGTTATAGTACCGTCCAGGAAACCAACCGGCTACAAGTGAAGAGGAATACGAGTATCCAGTGTGGGAAAGCAATTCCCATAAATTGTCAGGTGCAGTAAAATAGGGTGCGCGGAATCCCTTAATTTTTTTCTTGAACGTTAGTTCAAGAATCGCTTTGCTTTCTTGTATTTCATCCAACAGGTCATTTTCAGTAAGGGTTTTCAAATTAGTGTGCGTCATCGAATGAGATGCTATTTCAACAGTTTTTGGAATCCCTTTTTCTTGTAGTTTTTCGGCAACGTCTCCAACGACAAATAAGGTAGCTGATGACTTAGTATCATCAAGCCAGTTGAAAAGTCCATCGAGAAATATGAAGTTATTGATGGTATCATCCCCCCAATCCTTTTCAACATCTACGGTGAGAATCATGAAAATAATGGGTAAGGCATTTAATAATGGTTATCCACGTCTTTTGGGGAACCGATTGAAAACTTCAGTAATAATACCTGCCCACAATGAAGGAAAGCATATCTACGATATTGTGGAAGGTTGTAAGCAGTATGGTAATGTAATTGTAGTTGATGATGGTTCTACAGATGACACCGCCAAGATTTCAATGAAAGCAGGAGCCCACGTTCTAAAGCTTTCTAAAAAGATGGGTAAGGGGTTTGCACTAAGAGTTGGTATCGAACGGGTCATAGAAAACGGTTCAGAAACAGTAGTGTTCATAGATGGTGATGGACAACACAGACCAGAAGACGTCTCAAGACTATTGGATAAAATTAATGGGGGTGCAGACATAGTACTAGCCCAACGACAAGGAGAGCACATGCCATCAATTAAGCGATTTGGAAATTGGTTTTTGCAGCGTGTCTTTAATTCGCTGTTTGGGTACTTTATGGAAGACACACAGTGTGGATTAAAAGCGATGAAAGTGGAAAGGGTGAATAATATCATGTGGGAAAGTAATGGATACTTCGTTGATACTGAAATTGCCGCCCGCGCATCAATTAATTCACTAAAAATTGAGCAGATTAAAATTCCAATAATATATCATGACCCAACGAAGGGGACAACGGTATTGGATGGAGTTAGAATATTTGTAAAAATGCTTAGTTTACGGTGGAGAATTAAGAATTAGTATTTTAAAATGTCTTGACTCTTATTTTAGTGAAGACAGAACACTTGATTTTGGCGGCAGTTATGCTTTCTGCCCTATTTATTCGTATTCCATATGTTTTTCAAGAAAGTGTTTGGAATGATGAAACAGTGTATATGTGGATGGGTTATCGAATTCTTGAAAATCCATTGTTCGTGTTTTCAGACCATCTCGCAACAAATAGTTATGGCTATACCATCAGCATAATGACGGCTGTTTTGAGTATAGTCACCTCCACATTCTATGCTTCAAGAATTGCAACTATGATTGCCGCACTTGCAGGAATTTGGTTCACTTATTTACTTGGAAAGGAATTGACAAATGAGTGGGGAGGACTTGCAGCGGCAACACTATTATCCGTAAATCCGTTCCATGCATTTTTTTCCGTTCGTTCGCTAACAGATGTTTATCTTGCAAGTGCAGTCAGTTTATTTGCGTACTCTGCAACAAAGTTCTATAAGGGAGGGTCCGGGAAATTATTCGGCGCGTCATTCATAATTACAGTTTTGTCAAAAGTGGCAGGCATTCTCCTGATTCCAGTATTCTTTTTCATTTGGGGACTCAGAGCAATCAAAGACAAATCAGTGGATAAGGAAAGTCTAAGTGCGCTCGTTGTTGCAGGGGGGTTTATTTTGCTCCTAGTATTGCAAAACTGGTTAAGTTTTGGAAGCCCCCTCAGTTTTACACCAGGAAGGACTTCGATTCTTCTCACTGGTTCAATATTTACAGGGGACCAGTCATTCTATCTAAATGTGGTGAGTTCATTGTATACATTGCCATTGTTCTTATTGTCGGCTGTGGGAATTTATTTTTCTTTCAAAGATAAGAAGGTCCTCGGAACAAGTTTACCATTTTTTGTATTTTTCTTGTGGTTTTCTTTAATAATTGGGGAAAAGGTTCCGCGATACGTTCTCCAAACAATACCTCTCGTCATAGTTTTGGCAATATATGTGGTTTTCAGAATAGTTAATGAACTCAAACTACCACCGCAGTCAATTCTCATAGTATTACTACTCGTACCATCAATGTATGCACCCTTGAATGATTTTGTAATCAGTAAGAGTGATTCCTATACTGGATTCATTGAGTTGGGGGAAGTTGTTAGTGAATTGGATGTGACTCAGAACTTCTCAAAAATATATGCTCAGTCAACTAGACAAATTCGAGCATTTTCGATGATAGAGTATGGCCCCGAAGAGGGCAAACTTTATCTTGTACCAAAAGACTTGAGCGAATTCGAAAATGAGACAAATATTTTGGTGCAGTTGGATATTTGGGAATATACAGGACCCTCATGGGCATATCCTCTAACTCAAGAAAAATTGAATGCAATTCTGTTCCAAAATTTTTCAATTTTACATATAGTTGAACGGGAGATTCCAACACAAGACGGACCGCAAAATGCACCAGTTGGTATATTGTTGGCAAAGTGGTAATTGCGCTCAGTAATTTAAATGTCTTTTACTAAACACTATGTGAGATTATTGAAACTCCTGTTAGTGAGCGTAATTGGTTTTGGAATTTACCAATACAG
>JAAOXX010000006.1 GCA_018221025.1 Candidatus Altarchaeota archaeon
ACAGCATATATACAATTCACTTCGTTGACATATGTGTCCTACTACGTTTACATTCTCTATTGCATAAAAAAGGGGGATAAAGATAAGTTTTATACAGGATACACAAATGACCTACAACGTCGAGTTTCTGAACACCAACGGTATGCGAGAGACGGAGTACGCAAAAAATACACTGGAAGATTCGATGAAATTAAACTCGCTTGGTATGAAGAGGTCTCAAGTATTAGTGCAGCAAGAAAAGAAGAGAAACGAATAAAACGACTTGGAACTCTTGGTAAATTAAAATTAATTCAAGGACAAATTGGGTGAACCTGGCGATACTCAAAAACTGCCTCTTTGGAAACTGGCGTCGTTATAGAAATTTTATTTAATTCACGAAAATCTTTGGCAGATTCATTCACTAAATTAATGGGCGTACAAGATTGGGAAATTGTATTATTTTTGACTGTTGCGTTTTCTTCCATATGAATTCCAACTAAACATTCATAGGCGCTACTATCTCTAAAAACTGAATTATTAGTTGCAGTAACACACACATCCCAACAATGGTGAGCGAGACTCTTAGTCACATTCCCACCCCTCAGATCAAAACAAGTCCAAAGACTATATCTGGAAACCGTATCAGTCACAAGAGCCCCATCAAAAACAATAACACCACCACGAGAATACTCAATAATTGAATTTTGGATAATACTACCATTAAACAAGCGTAGCTCAGACCAATCTGCATACCCCTTTTCTTTAGCACCGGAAGTAAAAACAACATCGTCTGCAATAATTTTTGCCCACAGAGATGAATGAGACTTCTCGTATTCAGAGCTGGCAGTTGGATCCGTATAATTTTCAAACAACCGACTAGAAACTTCACCTTGGTTCTCATCATCTTGACTAAGGAACACAACTCTAGTACCAGGTGTTATATTCACAGTGAACGTCGCTGGAACCAGTATATCTCCTGAAATCCAAATAGTCCCTGACCATTCCATATTTGAAGCAATAATTCCCGACAACGTAACATTTTCAAATTCTGCAACAGGATATCTATTTGATGCAAGGAACCCAAGAATTGAAATAAGTAAAGCAGTCTTAATCATTGTACCTTTATTCCGTCGCATGAACAGTTTATACTCCCTTTTAAGATGATTAAACCAGATGATTGACGCTGATTTTTTTCTTTTGAGCCAGAATCGTACAGGGGTTTTCATACTAAGTACTCTGTTTTTCAAGGAAACCGCACTCTCAAAAACTTGTTTTCTAAATTTCCGGAAGAATTCTTTGACACTGAATGGTATCTTCACAGAAATCTAAGGGGTTCGGGCATTTATAGGGTTGTTTTAGTTAACTGGCAAACTGGCAAGCTTACCACACCACATTTACCCCTTGCTGAGTTAACCTGTAATATGGAAAACGGATTCTTAAATATTGAAGATTGGGTAAATGAATTGGAAGAACGGTATGGGGGAAAAGGAACTCTCGAACTTGCAAGATGGTTTATTAATTTAAGGTCGAACCGGAAGTGCAGAGCCGGCCAAGGAGTTCTCTAAAAGAACCATTTTTCCTTTTTTTATTTCTATTAATTTCTTAATAGAATTCCCCTTGAGCATGGTCATCTGAATATCACCTTTAGTTGGAATAATATCAAACAAGGCCATTTCTCCTTCAAAACGAGTCAATAGGAATGTACTGGTTCCATTTGGGGCTGCAAAAACTTCAGATGAAATTTGTTCCATGGATTTTAACCTCTGCAATTCAAATAATTTCGATAAGAGTTCTACATTACTCTCTGCCTCAGAATTCAAAGATTTTGAGAGTCCACGAATGTGCATATTTTTGTTGAACAATACTGAATAATAAGTATTCCCATTACTTGAGAAGTTTTTAATCGCCATTAAGACCTCAGATTAGTCTAAAATGGTTAAATTAGTCGAAAGTTGTTCATATAACACCGCTGAGACAAATTTAAAGCATAAAATAAGCTTTAACTAGTCTCTTGAACACAAATAATTCAGAAAAGAATATATGATGCCATATCTCTTATTAGAAGTGAAAGACCTAAAAAAACTGAAAGAAGAGGGCGCCAGACTCATAACAATTTCATATGATGGTAAAAAAATATACTACCATTTCTTCCTCAATGGGAAGATTATTACTGAATCAAAACTAGCGCGTAATCTGACGAGTCTATGTTCACTATACTTGGGGGCGGAACTCTATGAACGAGAGATTATGGAAAAACATAGTGTAAAATTCAGAAACCATCCGAATCCCAAAAAACTGTTTACGTGATAAAAATGGCAAGAGTCGAAATCCCCTTTGGACCATATCACCCGGCATTGGGTGAACCCGAATACTTTAGGGTAATCCTTGAAGGAGAACAAATTGTAAATGTTGACTTCGACCTCGGATATAATTACAGGGAAATTGAAAAAAAGGTTACGGCCTTTACTTGGCCAAAAGCAATTGTTTTATTGGGGAGGATCTGCGGGATTTGTAGTTCTGCACATACTCAGGCATTTGCAATAGCATATGAAAAAATAAACGGTCTCAAAGTTCCAAGAAAAGCCAATTGGATACGCTCGCTTGGCGCAGAACTTGAACGCATACATAGCCACCTACTCTGGCTCGGATTACTTGGCGAGTCATCCGGGTTTGATACTTTGTTTATGCAATCTTGGGGGGCACGAGAACACGCATTGAATATGTTAGAGGCACTATCTGGAAAAAGAATTCACTATAATTATGTTCATTATGGGGGCGTTTACAGAGACTTGAATCGAAACACTATCGCTTTTATGAAAAAAGAATTAAGTGAAATGCACAATAAGTATACCACAACTCATGAAACTTTTATGTCAAATGAATTACTATATGGTAGGCTTAGAGGTGTGGGAAAGCTCACAAAAGAGCAGGCAATTGAACTTGGAGTCGTTGGACCAGTTGCAAGAGGTTGTGGAATC
>JAAOXX010000007.1 GCA_018221025.1 Candidatus Altarchaeota archaeon
GTTTAAGCGCTAAGGAGGGGATTTGAACCCCTAATCCCAAAGGGACTAGATTTCGAATCTAGCGCATTACCGGATTCTGCCACCTTAGCAGAATGAAGTGGCTAGTTTAGTTTTTAGTTATTTCTATGGTTGTTTTCAAATAGTTAGGATTTTAAAGTGGGAACAAACCAAGTCCTATGGACGGACTTTCTATGGATCTCCCTGAAAGAAGTGAACAAAGGTTTATTCTACCCATTGGTAGTTATGAACCTTTTGTTGAGAGTGTAGAAAGTTTCATGGAAAAAAAGATTTTTTCTGATGCTGATATCGTTCAAACAATTTACATGAATACTGATGAGCATCTTTCCCCTTTTGGTACATCCCTTAAAGTGAGAAAATATTTACCCAAACAGACCGACATTCCAATTGTTGAAGGGGAACAACTTCTGGAGATTAAACGTACAGACTCTGGTAATAAAGCAAGTAAATCAAGAACCAAAGTTGATGGGATTGATGATGCTGAAAAGCTACTCAACTCAACAAAATGTGATTATGGACCATATTTAGCAGTACAATATCAAAGAAAACACTATGTACCCACAGACGGCCAAGGATTGCGTGTAACTATTGATAAGGATGTGAATTATTTCTTTTTGAATTCCTATGGTGAGTGGATTAAAATTGGTAATGAAGATGATTTTTTTAGAATTGAAGTAAAAAGAAATAAACAAGATAATGAAATCGCACAAATGGTGGAAGATATTTTAATGACTGAAGGCGCAGTATCTACGATTTCCAAGAAATACATGTCATATAATTTATTGAGGCGCCATCGTACTGGAAGTATTACGAAGCCGCTTTACAAAGACCTTTCCGGTATCGAAATAGAGGCCAAACTCGATGTTACTGGCGATGTTAATGATGTATTTTCTGAAATTAGGCAGATGTTTAAGACTAAGATATTAGATTTTTACATTAGTCGTGGCTCCCCCCACATAATGGAATCTGGGAGTATCAATACATACTATCATGAAAATGGGAGTGATATGGTATTGAAAGCCGTGATGAAATGCGATGGTGCAAGGGTTGTTGAAAAGGGTTATTTGGAAGTCGTCAGAGACTTGTATGATTTTGGATGTGTAACGAAACGGACTGAAACCAAAAAGGATTTCATTAATGTTTGGGACTTTCACCCAGATGAGGTTATTGGAAAACTTTTTAGAGGACGAAAAACTCGTTACCTTGAAAACTCCGAGACTGGTCGAATCTATCAGCTTTCCTTAGACCATTGCTGTGACTTAAATGGTGATGAAGTTATGCATCAACTCGAAGTGGAATATGTTGGAACTGTTAAGTCAGGTGAATCCAGTGAATCTGATGTAATTGCCGACATTAGCAATATAGTCCAAATTTTGATTCAAAAAAACCTACCCATAGTGCCATCAACAAGGACTAAAGAGAGCTGGCTAAGGAGAAATATCAGATATCGTGAAAGATGAGATTTAATTTACACCTTCCAATCTTCAAGCTGCCCCTTTTTCACAAAGAAATAAAGCAACGAACCAACTGTTATGACTGATAAAACTGGTCCATATATGAACAAGTAACTCAGACCATCGAGAAACGTTATCCCCCAATTTAGAACCTTATTCATTAATAACATTAGACTTGAAGTCGTAAATGCGGTGATGGATAAAACGTACATTATTTTGAATTGAGACATTGCAAGTAATACAAAAACCAAAGACAAAATTGAAATAACGGGCAACGGGTAATAAGAGGTTGCTGCTGCAGTTGTACTCGGTAAACTCTTTAGTATTTCTTTTTTTGACGCCTTTATTGTGTGAGCTCCACCCATCCACCATCTTTTCCTCTGAGCTAACCACTCTTTAATTTTTTTTGGAGAGGCAGTAAATGCGACAGCATCTTTGATATATGAGAATTTCAGTTTATGTTTTACTGCTTTGAATCCCAAGTCCAAATCTTCAACAACCACTTTACTGAATCTACCGAGTTTAATGAATGCTTCCCTGGGCATTACAATGAATGCACCACACACGGGCATTGTATTTTTCATCCAATTAGCAACAAAAAATGCAGTATTCATGAATAGGTATTCAACATTGATTGAGCGCTCAAGACGGCTATTCCCTTCAATCATTAGTTTTCCTGTTGCAATTTCGAAACCAGTTTTCTTGTAGTTTTTCCAAATATTATTGAGAAAATCTTCGCTTTCTGGACGCGTGTCAGAATCTAAGAAAACAAAAAGTTCCCCTTTTGCAATTTCTGTTGCACCATTTACTGCATTGACCTTTCCTCGTCTTTCATTGCAACAATACAGAATCACACCAGTCTTCTTTAGAAACTTGATGTCGTCTTCACTTAATGAATCCCCTGCGACAATCACCTCGAAGTCCCCATCAAACTTTAGTTTTTTTAGAGTTTCGGGTATTTTACTGAGTCCCTTATATGCGGGAATCAATACACTGATGTCCACATCCTTAGTTTATCGTACTGTTAATAAAACCTTTATAGGCACTTGTCGATTTAAGGTATAAATTACTTCACGTTTTACTACAATTGCGTCAAGAGTTCCTTATTTAAAATATCGAAGATAATACAGGCATGGAAGTCACAGAAATTCTCAAAAAACCATTTTCAGATGCTGGCAAATTTGTAACTGGTGTTGTTTTAGGTGGAATTCCTATTCTTGACTTTTTTGTACTTGGATTTGGTCTTGAAAATGCAAAGAATCCAAAAGAACTTCCAAACTTTAACCCACAACAATTCTTCCTTGGGTTTAAGGCAAAGGTTGTTGGATTTGTATATTCATTAATTCAGGTTTTATTCCTTGTTGCTTTTGTGGTTGCATTTGGTGGTGTTGATTTCTGGCAGACGGCCCTTAAAGAAATGGCTTCAGCCGCAACACTTGGACCCTTGATTATGACTACTTTTGGGGTGCCGGGATTCTCTGCATTTGTGTTGTTATCGCTCTTTGTAATTTACATAAGCACTTACGCAATTCTCGAGGTTGCAAGAACTGGAGAAATTAAGTCAGCATTTCATATGAAGAAAATCTTAAAAGAATCATTTACACGTGAGTTTGCAAAGATATGGGCATATGCTTTCCTATTACAGTTCGTTGTAATTACTCTGCTTTCCATCGTTTTAATTCCCCTCTGGTGGGTTCCAGTATTGGGTGTCGGGATTGTAAACTATGTCTCAACCGTGGTTTTCTGGACTTTTCTCGGGTCCAGAATCTCTGTAAAATAATTTAAACACCGTTTACTCGTAGTGATGTGAGTAACCAACTAAGGGAAGCACTAAAGCAGATTAAAGACCCTGAAGTCGATATTAGTATTGTTGACTTGGGTTTAATCTACGACATTTCAATCAAGGAGAAAAAAGCAGAAATCCTCATGACACTCACAACACCAATGTGCCCCGTCGGCGGATTCATTCTTTCCGAAGTTCAGCGTGTTGCAGAAGAACAAGGATACGAAACTCACATTGAATTAACTTTTGATCCTCCATGGAGTCCAGAAAAAATTTCCAAAGACTTCAGAAGAAAATTGGGAATCTAATTTTGATGTTCCCCTTTATTTTGGTCAAGGTTTTGGAGCCGAGCGTAGCGAGTGTGAGAAAAGCTTGAATGGGCCCGCAGGGATTCGAACCCAAGAAGGGGCTTCCAATCTCCTTCGTCGCTTGGCTTCGCGCCCCTTTCTAAACCCCCTGATTTTGATAAAACTTTTTTAAAAAGTTTTAGTGGGCCCGCAGGGATTCGAACCCTGGGCCTCCGGCTTTCTTAGAGTATCCCTTTACCGGAAGTGGTCTTATAAGACCGGCGCTCTGACCGACTGAGCTACGGGCCCTCAATAACCCTATCCCCCGACTGTTTTAAAACCTTTTCTGAGATAAACAATGGAATTGGAGCCAATAGGAACACGAGTGTACTGATTAAACCAGTTGCCATAATTCCAATACCATCAATTAAACCCCCGCTTAGAAAACTTCCAACAGTATATGATGATGAACGCACAAATAAATTGAGACTTGTTAGTTTTTCACCGGAGCCCAAGTCGCGAATTCCATAATATGTTTTTAGGAATGACCATCCTATTCCGGCGAAGATGAAAAATGGGATTAGTAACCACTTATTTATTGGTGACATAATTATGAATAGAAATGCGGCGAGCCTTATGGGCCAACCAATTATTAGTGACTGTTCTCCAACCATACCGGCTATTCTGAATGCTATAGTTCCAAAAACTCTGGATAAAATTGATAAGGCGTAAAACAGTGATGCGTTTCCAAACAACGTCTCAACAATTATTGGTAGCTGTGGGTATACCAATGCAAAAGACATTGAGAACATTCCAGACATGAAAAGATAAGGCATAATGCGTTTACTAAATCCGATGTCTTTTACTGAACCAATAAGTGATTTGAGTTCCATTCGTTTGTCGAGAAATCTCATTTCAACAAAACCCTTGTGTACAATTGGGACTAGTCCTTCCTCCCCCATCATTCCAGAAACTAAGAGGATTACAAACAATGACACAACTAACAATACAAATGGGAGTTGATTGATTGGAATAAAATATGAAGTAACCGCACCAATGATTAATCCCGCCATCCTTCCTGCTGAATCACTCTCGTAAAACTTTGAAACGTTTTTTGAAAGATTTCCCCCCTCTTTTCTAACATCGTCGAGTAGAGAAAAGTATGCCGCACTTGGCAAGAGGGACATAATAATTACTGCAGGGATGAGTGTTGAGGGATTGTGAAGTAGGAGCGCCCCCATTATTATCCCGAGCAATCCAAGTGATATGACTCCAACTTTTTGAGATATCGCCGCGTATCTTGGCCAAAAATAATTAGCACAAAGACTTCCCAGCGATGAGATTGCTGCAATGATTCCTACTGCTTTTGCACCCCACCCCAAATTAATCGCAATAATTGCAGGTATGGGGGCATAAAACGACATTACTGCCTGATATAGGAATGCTGTTACTTGTCTTGTCGTTTGTATCACCCGTAAAGCGAATTATGCATTTATGGGATTTATACTATATGGTGTCGGAGTCGAAGTTATGAAGTGACAAAAAACTTTTTTAAACCACTCAAACTTAAATTTGGATGGATGCAGTCGTAAAAAATTCAATGATGTATGGTGCAGTAGTTTCCAATGACCCACTTTTATTGAAGGCATTGGCTCACCCAATTCGTGAAAAAATTATGCAGATGACCTTGAAGACGCCAATGTATCCCGTTGAAATTGCAAGAAAATTGGGAATGATTGAGCAAAAAATATATTATCATATTCAAATCTTAAAGAAAGCCAAAATTGTTAAGGAAGTTGAGGAGAGACAAATGCGTGGTGGCAAGGCGAAACTTATTACTCCGACTGCAACTGCCTTTGGTTACATTATGCCCCAAGCTAAGGGTGGCGAAGTCTTGACATACAGTGATTATCCTCCATTTGTTGTGGGTGGAGTAGTTGATGCTAAGATTGTTGTTGGTTCGCCAGACCCGCATGGACCAAATAGGGCACGGGCAAGAGATGGTCACTTAGCTGCAGAGCTTGCATCTTTCTTTGGTAGGATGGGAACAATTCCATGGCCATTTATTTTTACTGATATTGAACTGAAAGACATGTCTGGAAATATAATTATTTTGGGCGGTCCAGTCGTGAATATAGTTGCTTCAAAATTCAACAGCTTTATGCCGGTTCAATTCGTTGAGCGAGCAATTAAGAGTCCAAAAAAGGAATACACTGAAGACTGGTGCGGTTTTGTTGCGATGTCGGATAATCCCGAAGACCCAGGAAAAAAAATAATTGAGATTGCTGGACGAACTGGTTCTGGAACACGGGCAGCAATTTTAGGACTAAGAAAATATTTCAAAGAAGTTGAAGAAAGAGGCTACATTGTTGTTCAGGGATTCGATGAAGATGGGGATGGGATTGTGGATTCTATCGACCTGCTCGAATAATCTCATATCTAAAACACGTAGTTACATGGTCGTTTACTATCCCAGCAGCTTGCATAAATGCATAACAGATTGTTGGCCCTACAAAGTTGAAGCCCCGTTTTTTTAGGTCGCGACTCATCTCTTCAGACTTGCGGGTTTTAGCTGGTAATTCTTCAAGGTTTTTCCATGAGTTCTGAATCGGAGCTCCACCAACAAAACTCCAAATATACTTGTCAAAAGAACCAAACTCTTCTTGAACCTTTAGAAACGCTTGTGCATTTTTTACTGCGGATTCAATCTTCAATCGATTTCTGATTATCTCGGGATTTTTGAGAAGTTCTTTAATCTTGTCTTCATCGTATCTTGCAATTTTTTTCGGGTTGAAGCCATCAAATGCCTTACGGTATCCTTCCCTCTTTTTCAAGATAGTACTCCAACTTAATCCGGCTTGTGCGCCATCTAAAATTAGGAACTCAAATAATCGTGTGTCGTCGTGCAATGGAACCCCCCACTCTGTATCATGATATTCTTCCATTCCCTTGGACCAATCACACCTCTTCACTCAGACACCCTTCTTCAAAACTACACCGACTGAGGCAAGGATTTCAAATAGAAAATTATTAACTAGTTTTTCTTTTTCTAAAAATTCTTCGTGGAGTTTTTCAAAATCTAAGTTCTCTTCTGGATTTTTTGGGTCTGGGGCCACGGTTCCCTCTTCTCTTATAAAGAAGGGTTCCCTGTGCGCAAAATAATTTCTAATTTCACTAATCCGGTGAAGGTTTCGCATTTTTGCGTTGTTGTATTTTCCAATTCGTTTTAAAATTTTTTCAAGAATTTTTTTCTTCTGACCGAAGCTGAAACGTTCATCATATAGAATATCAAACATAAACTTATTGGTTCGTTCCCCAAGTGATGGACCAACATAATATCTTGTAATTACTGTATCTACGATGCGTTCAATATTGATGAATTTTTCCATGACGTTGTTTCTGCAATTCCGCATTTGTTCTTTGTCCATCATTCAACCCTCTCAATATAGCCTTGTTTTGGTTCAATAATATATCCTTTAGACCTCAAATCGTCTAATAGCTTCTCAATATCGTCAAGTGCCATCTTTCTGGCTTCTCCACCTTCAATAACCTTTGACCTTGGAATCTCTTTTCCATACTCGCCTTCTAATTCTCTTAAGATTTCGAGAATTATCATGATTTTACTCCTCTTACTTGATGAAGTGGCCGATTCCATTCGGTCTATGTCAAGTTTTCCAGTTTCAGAATCGTATGCTAATTGGTAGAGTGTATACTTTAGAAGGTCAATTGCCCTTGTGGCATCTTTTTGGTCTGCAATAGGGCTTAGACGCAGGCGTGCTGAAGCTTCAGTCATTCTAACTAATGCCTCCAATTGTCGTGGACTTATTGGTACTGAAGAGCCGTCTGAATATTTGTTTCTCAGCTCAACGAAGAACGTCTTAATTTTTAGTAATGCGCCCTCAGTCATCTTTGGATGAATATTACGCTTAGCATATGCAATGTATTTTCTGAAGTGTTTGGTTTCAATTAGTGGTGCTGCAATATCTGGGTTTTGATGTAGTGAGAGTATGTGGTCTGCAAGCTTTTCATCAATATCTGGATTGGGGATATCTTTTACTGGGAAAATCAAATCAAACCTACTCAGAATTGTTTCAGGCATTGAAATCTGTTCTGCAATTGGTGTTGATAGGTCAAATCTTCCAAACTTTGGATTTGCTGCTGACAATATACTTGTCTCTGCACGTAGAGTTGCAAAGATATTTGCCTTTGCCACTGTAATACTCTGCTGTTCCATTGCTTCGTGAAGTGCGAATACATCAGTCTTACTAATCTTGTCCATCTCGTCGAGACAAACAATTCCACCATTTGCCAATACTATTGCTCCTGCTTCAAGAGTCCATCCTCCGAGGAACTCGTCTTTTACAACTGTTGCAGTAAGACCAACCGCACTCGCCCCTTTACCCGATACATAACGACTCTTTGGCGCTATACTCGATACGTATTTGAGAATTTGACTTTTACCTGCACCGGGGTCACCAACGAGTAATACGTGCATATCCCCCCTACTCCATGTTCCGTCGGGTCTTTTCTTTCGAACACCGCCAAACATCTGCAATGCAACAGCTTCCTTAATCTTATCGTGACCATAAATGCTTGGTGCAATTGAGCCAACTACGAGTTTCCATGGGTCATCCGCCGCAATTTTTTTGATTATTTCTTCATCTTCTGGCTTAATATCAATCTCTTGAAATTCTTGGTACAAGGGTTCAATATGATTGGCCTCCATAAAAATATCATATTTCTTACCCCCATCTGATGCTTTCATTGGCATTTCTTTTAGAATTCCATTACTTTTGATAATACTTCCAGGTGTAATCTTCCGTCTAAATGTCGGGTCAACGAGGTCGTGCCGTAAGATTACACTTAGTCTTGATGGTTGTTCAGAACCCTCAAGGTTTTCAGGGTTTTCTTCAATTACAACCCGTTGAACATCTCCAAAATCCTTGTCAACTAGTAAGAAGTCTTTTCGATTACTGCATGTGAATTCTGAGCATTCCATTGGTTTCTTTAATTCTAACCCAGTTTGAAAAATGGTAACTCTGTTTTGACACTTCATACATTCCCACTCAGTTTTTGAGATTTCGGGACGCACTTCTGATGCTTGTCTAATAATTCCCTCAACTGTTACCATGCGTCCGAGGTGTTCACTCCGAAGGTCCTTTATTTTGAAACTATTTGCCTTTGGAATATTCCTTAACCGTACTTTTACGATTTTTTCAGAAATTCCAAGCCCATCAATTGCCCCTTCAAATGTTTTCAAAACTTCTTCAGTATTAATGAGTAATTCATCGCTTAATTCGTAGTCGTATTTATCTAGTTCACTAAATTCGATGGCGAGGGACCTTTCCCCCCTTGAAACTGCGCCTAAAACGTCTTCAAGTAGAACATCTCTTACGAATGATTCGGCGCGGTCAAAGATCACATCTTTTTCCAATCTCTTTGCCGCGATGGCTACGTCCACCAATACCAGTCCAATAATCTATTAAAAACAGAGGGGCCGATGTGCCAGTATTTCCGATGGAAGTATCACTTCTCAGTTACTTCTTCTTCTTTTTCTTCTTCACAGGTTCATAGTCTTTCAATGGAGTAGCATTTATCATGCCGTCCTGACCTGGTCTTGAAGTTACTAGAGCGTATCCTGCTTCAGTCTCAATGATTGCACCCTTTGTAATTATGTTCCTCCTAACGAAAAAAGGATTTGATGAATTTTCAACAACTTGAATTATTTTGCTTTTTTTGACTCGTGTGCCGCTGGCGACATTGGCAAACTCTGCTTTTAGCATGCGAATCTTTGTGTTCCCGCCTCGTACTCGAATTTCTTTTCTAGCTTCTTTTCCTACAGTCACGGGTACAAATGGTCTACCTAAGTCTGCTTTTTTCTTTTTCCTGTGCAGTCTTCGTTGACCTCCAGTAACTTTTGTAGTATCTTTAGTATGAGTTATCGCCATAAGTGCATTTTAGTAAAGGGATTAAAAAGACTTTGCTCTCTTTATGCGTCTTTTAACCAAAAAGGGGGGAAAGGTTTAAAAAAGCCTGAAAAGACCGTTCCTTAGGTGATAAATGTGACTATTGAAAGGCCCTTGGATGCTCTGAATCAAGCTAAAAACGGCGCTGTTGTGGTAGAGCTTAAGAATGGAAATACAGTTAGAGGAACATTACGTGCATTTGACATACACTTGAATGTTGTTTTGGATGATGCCGAAGAATTAAAAGACGGTGAAGTTACCCGAAAATTAGGTAGAATACTAATTAGAGGAGATACAGTCACAATAATTATGCCAACAGAGTGATTATAATGAGTAAAGGAACCCCATCTTTTGGAAAGAGATCAACCGGCAAGACCCATGGTATTTGTCGTAGGTGTGGGAGTTCCAGCTTTAACTTGGCAGGCGGATACTGCACATCGTGTAGTTTCGGAAAAAAAAGGAGAATGGCTAAACGTGCGTGGAAAAAATAATACAGACCCGGCTAAGATTTTGCTTCACCCAGTGGGGACTGAAAAGGCTGTACGGCTACTCGACCAGAATAAGGTAGTTTTTGTAGTTGATAGACGCGCGAATAAACACGAGATTAAGGAAGCGTTTCAGTCACTCTTCGATGTTAAGGTTCAAAAAATTAATACTGAAATACTCAGAGAGGGTGTTAAGAAAGCATATATTAAGCTACATGCAGATGATAGTGCAATTGAAGTTGCAACCAATTTAGGACTACTGTGATAATAATGGGAAAACCTCTAAATCAACAAAGGCGTGGAAAGGGCTCACCTACTTTTAGGAGTCCTAAGCACAGATATGCCCCACGTTCGGGATTCGGGAAACTTTTTGGTAAAGGTGTTGTAATTGATTTAATGCGTGACCCTCAGAGGTCTGCGCCACTTGCAGTAATTAAACATGAAGATGGAGAAACAATAGTTCCTGCAGCCAACGGTCTTAGTGTTGGACAAATTATTGATATTGGTGACGATGCGATTTCTACTAAAGGAAATATATTACCACTTAAGAATATTGCAGAGGGTGAGAAAGTATTTTGTATTGAACTTAGACCTGGTGACGGTGGAAAACTTGTTCGCGGTGCCGGCGGTTCAGCAGTTATAATGTCTCGTGATGAAAATGGAGTTCGTTTGAAACTCCCATCAGGACAAGTTAAAATGTTCCTACCCAATTGCAGAGCAATTGTTGGAGTTGCTGCCGGTGGGGGAATTAGAGACAAGCCCATTATGAAGGCAGGTAAGAAATACCACATGATGGCATCCAAACACACATATTGGCCAAGAGTTTCAGCAGTTGCAATGAATGCAGTTGAACACCCATTCGGTGGTGGTAGAAAGCATGGTCATGCAGGTAAACCTCAAACGTCTTCGCGACACGCGCCTCCAGGAAGGAAGGTTGGTTATATTGCGGCTAGTAGAACTGGACGAAAGAGTAGGGCGGCAAAGAAGAAGTGATATCATGGTAAAAGAATATACTTACAGAGGAAAAACGGAGGCGGAATTGGCTCAGATGGGTCTCGATGAATTTATTAAGATAGTTCCATCGAGAATGAGACGCACTCTTAAACGGGGATTTACTCCATATCAAAAGAGATTTTTGGAAAAAGTTAAGATTGTAAATGAAAAGGGAATTACCAAACCACTTAAGACACAGTGCAGGGATATGCCAGTTGTTCCATCAATGGTTGGTTTAACAATTATGATTTACAGCGGGAAGGAATACAAACCAGTACTAATAACGGCTGAAATGCTTGGTCATTTCCTCGGTGAGTTTTCACCAACCCGAAAAAGAATAGCACACAGCGCCCCCGGTGTTGGAGCTACAAGGAGTAGTAAGTTCGTACCACTGAAGTGATTGAAATGGAAGCAACCGCAAGACTAATTAATGTGAATATGTCCCCTAAGTTTTCTAGGGAAGTAGCCTTAGCAATTAAGGGTAAGTCTATTTCGAAGGCACGAACCCTTCTTGAAGAAGTTATTGCAATAAAGACGCCAATTGAATTGAAGAGACACAACAAGGAAGTTGCACACAAGCGGGGGAAACCGGGAAGATACCCAGTTAAAGTTGCGAAGAACTTCATTGAACTCCTTGACAATGTTCTTGCTAATGCAAAATACAAAGGGGCTGATGAAGAAAAACTCATTATTGATACTATTGAAGTCTACAGAGGACGACATAAGAGAACTTTGGGTTCAAAGGCCTTGGGAAAGGTTAAGGTTCGTTCAAGACGTGCCAGTGTTTTCTTAGTTGTAAAAGAAAGAGAAACAAAAAAGACAGTGGCTAAAAAAATTAAGAAGCCAGTAAAAAAGGAAACAAAGGCGCCTGTAAAGAAAGAAACTAAACAACCAGTGAAGAAAAAAACACCAAAGGCAAAGAAAACGGAGAAGAAACCTGTAAAGAAAGAAACCAAGAAAAAAGTGGAGAAGGGTAAAAAATGACAGTTGAACGATTTTTCATAAAAGAAGCAAAGAAGGCGTATGATATTGAAAATTATCTTAGAGAAACACTGAGTATTGCTGGATTTAGTCA
>JAAOXX010000008.1 GCA_018221025.1 Candidatus Altarchaeota archaeon
TAATTTGAAATCTACTCCCGATACCGTTCTAACCAGCCTGATAGGAAAATCCATTGCACGAAAAATAAGACATCATATTAAAAACCGTTGAAAAAAGGAAATAGATGTCAAGAATAAAGGACGCATCATTATCAAATAAGGGAAAACAACGAGTCGAATGGGCAAGAACTCAAATGAAGGTTCTTGAAAAAATTAGGAAGCGATTTGATTTAGAAAAGCCATTCAGTGGAATGAGAATTGGGGCATGTATGCATGTAACGACAGAAACTGCAAATTTAATTTTATCACTTAAGGATGGCGGAGCAGAAATAAGTCTTTCTGCAAGTAATCCACTCAGTACACAGGATGATGTTGCCGCATACCTAGTAAAAGAAGGAATTAATGTATTTGCAATTAGAGGGGATTCCAGCGCAGAATATGCTCAAAATCTTGAAGACATCATAAAGGAGAGGCCCCAAATCATAATGGATGACGGATCTGATTTAACAGTTTCAATTCATAAAAACAAAGAAGCTCTGTCTAATGTTGTTGGTGGGACAGAAGAAACAACAACCGGAGTAATTAGGCTAAAGAGTATGCAAAAAGATGGCGAACTGAAGTATCCAGTCATTGCAGTTAATGATGCTATGACAAAGCAGATGTTCGATAATCGATATGGTACTGGTCAAAGCACAATTGATGGAATTATTCGGGCGACAAATATCCTAATTGCGGGAAAAACATTTGTTGTTGCTGGATATGGTTGGTGCAGTCGCGGAATTGCTACGAGGGCAAGGGGAATGGGAGCAAACGTCGTTGTAACTGAGGTTGACCCCATCAGGGCATTGGAAGCTGTAATGGATGGTTTCCGAGTTATGACAATGGTGGAGGCATCAAAATTAGGAGACTTATTTTCAACTGCCACGGGTGACCGCGAAGTAATAAATGGGGAACATATTCAAAATATGAAGGACGGAGCAATCCTATCAAATTCAGGGCATTTCAATGTGGAAATTGATGTTGCATTCTTGGAAAAGTATCCAAAGAAAACCGTTCGAACAAATGTTGAAGAATATCTTGTTGACGGTAAGCGCATATACCTACTTGCACAAGGAAGGCTAGTCAATCTTGGGGCGGCTGAAGGTCATCCTGCAGCAGTAATGGATATGAGTTTTGCAGACCAAGCACTTGCCTGTGAATACATAATCAAGAATAAACTGAGCGCAGGGGTTCACAATTTGCCAGAAGAAATTGATAGAGAAATTGCCCGCACTAAACTTCAAACAATGGGCATTGAGATTGACAAATTAACAAAATCACAAGAAAAGTATCTCAGTAGCTGGAAAGAAGGAACTTAAGCTCATAAAATAACTATCCCAGAGTTATTAAAGGACTTTTTAACGCAGAGTAATTAGACTTATGTGAGAATCATAGCCTTAACCGCTGGGAAGGGTGGAGTTGGTAAAACCACATTAACTGCGAACCTCGGGGTTTCACTCACTAAAATGGGCTTTAAGACATGTGTACTCGATGCGAACTTTACAGCTCCGGACCTTGGTACACATTTTGGTCTGAATCCAGATACAACAATTTGGGACGTCCTCAATAGTAAAGAGCCAATTGAACATGCAATATATGGGCATGATTGCGGCTTGCACATAATTCCAGGAAGTACTGGTGTTGAGGATTTCAGGAAGGACATTTACAAACGATTAAAGCGAAAAATAAGAAACCTAAAATATGATTTTCTATTGATTGACACGCCTCCGGGATTGGGAGACGACGCTATTTCAGCATTAACGCCGGCAAAGGAAGTAATCATTGTTGCGAATCCTGAATGGACATCGCTCAGCAATGCATACAGAGTCTATCAAATTGCAAAGAAAATGAAAAAACAAGTAGTTGGGATGGTATTGAACCGTCAACTTGTTCATGAGTATGAACCGGATGGATTGATGATAAAAAAATTTACAGGACTAAATGTTATTGGAGAAATTCCTGAAGACATAGTTGTGAGAAAAAGTATTGCAGTTCAGAGTCCAGTAACACTCTCATATCCAGAATCTAAAGCTGCAAAAGAATTAGAAAGAATTTCTGCGTTAATTGGAGGAATTGATTATAAGAGTTCAAAAGGATGGTTCCACAATCTAATGAAATTCATTGGAATGACAGTTTGAATTAAGAGAATGCCTTCTCTACATCTTTTGAGAGCTTCACAATATTTTTTGAAACCTTCTGAAGAGCCGTTTTTGGATTCTTAGAAATAATTTTTACAATCGGGTTTCCCAATAGTGGGTGATTTATCTTGTAGGTAGCCTCAGCACCATTTGACCACGAAAGTTCCCTTATTAGATTTGCAAGAGTGTGGTCCTCACCAATCAATTGGAATTCCAACATACCCGTTGCCTTAGAGACTCTCTTTATATCCATGTTTAAGACAAGAATGTTGGTTTTTAACACTTGTCATCCTCAAAAATATAAATCCCTAAGCATTGATTTAGAGTGGGGCTTCCAACTACAAAAACTAGTATTGATGCGATTCTCTCCGGATTCACTGGTGCAGAAACCGTATCACTCGTAATAGAGGGAAAGCCAGTAACACGAATACGTATAATGGGGAGGGTTGTTGATACATTCCTAAATGGCGAAGGGAACTATGCAAGCATTACTATTGATGATGAAACGGCAACAATAAGGGCGAAGTTTTTCGCACAGAATATGTCCGACTTCAAAAAAATTCAAATGGGTGACTTGGTTGATTTAACAGGCAGAGTAAAAAAATTTCAAGATGAAGTTCATATAATTACTGATGCAGTTGCTGTTTTTGATAATGTGAATTGGGGACTACTGAGAAAATTGGAACTATCAAATCCCGATGATGGATTGGAAAAGGAAATTTTGGGGGCAATAAAGTCCGGAACAATTACAAGAAAGGAATTGGAAACCAAGTTTGGGGAGTCCGTAGTTGAAACTCTCGGAGTTTTGATGAATAAGGGTGAAGTCTATGAATCGTCCCCAAGCAAATACTCGTGCGTTGAGTGATTGATATTTATAATTGTAGGTACCAAGAGAACTTATGAAGTGGAAGAGCTACGAGGCAAAGTGGCAGAAGAAATGGGAAAAACAGGGTGTTTTTGTCCCATCACTTGACTCAAAAAAAAAGTTTTTCCTAACCATACCCTATCCATATACTAGTGGGGCTTTGCACATAGGCCACGGCAGAACATTTACACTCGGGGATATAATTGCACGATTTAAGCGCCATCAAGGATATACTGTGTTATTTCCAATGGCTTTCCACATCTCAGGCTCACCAATTCTAAGTATAAGCGACAAAATTGCAAAAGAAGATGTACGAACCATTAGATTGTATTTGGAGTATTTGAGAATTTATGAAACTCCTGAAAATGCAGAAAAAATAATTACAACATTCACCGACCCAAAAAAAGTTGCAAAGTATTTTGCAGGAAAAATAAGTCAGGACTTCAAATCAATTGGATACAGCATCGATTGGACTCGTGAGTTTAATACTGGTGAAGAGAGGTATAATAAGTTTGTAGAATGGCAATATCACCAATTGAAAGAGAAAGGAGTCTTAGTCCAAGGTAAGTATCCCATTCTTTGGAGTTTAGAAGTTGGTCAACCTGTAGGAGAAGACGATATTGCCGATGGGGACACAGACAAGGTTACAATAACTGAATTCAATATGATTAAGTTTCCATTCGATGGTGAATTCTTAGTAGCAGCATCATTGAGGCCAGAAACCATATTTGGGACAACCAACTTGTGGGTCAATCCTAAAGGAATATATGTTCGAACAAAAGTGGATGGGGAAACTTGGCTAATCAGTAGAGAGGCTGCCGAAAAGCTTAGAGTTCAAGGACACGAAGTTGATGTTAGCAAAGACTTTAGGGGGCGGGAAATTGTTGGGAGGTTTGCACAGAATCCGCTTACTGGAGAAAAACTACCAGTACTTCCTGCACACTTTGTTGACCTAGATAATGGAACTGGAGTTGTTTATGCAGTTCCGGCACATGCACCATACGATTATCAGGCACTTTGTGACTTATCCAATCACGAAAGACTTGGAAATCTCGTGGATATCAACCAGCTCCCAGTCATCATCAATATTCCTGGATACTCCGTTCCAGCAAAAGAAGTGAATGAGCTCCACGGAATTAAAGACCAAAAGGACAGTAGGCTCGAAGCTATTACAAAGGAACTGTATAAAACTGAATTTTATTCCGGTCTATTAAATAATAAATGTGGTAAATTTTCGGGGCTTAGGGTTTCTGAAGCTAAAGACAAAGTTCGGGATAAACTTCGCAAAGACAAAGTTTCGAGTACACTGTATGAGACAAGCAGAAAGGCAATCACAAGAAGTAAAAACAAGGTAGTGGTATCCGTTATTGACGACCAGTGGTTTATTGATTATAGTAATAAAGAATGGAAGAAGAAAGGAACCAAGTGGATTAAAAGAATGGAAATAATTCCTGAAAAATACCGCAAATGGTTTTTGGATACAATTGAATGGTTGGACAAGAGACCGTGCGCAAGAAAAAGAGGTTTAGGAACTAAGTTCCCATTTGATAAGGATTGGATTATTGAACCTTTATCCGATAGCACAATTTATATGGCATTTTACACAATTGCAAAGTATCTCAAAGACTTGTCTCCAGACAGCATGAAACTCGAATTATTTGATTTTGTTTTCCTTGGAACGGGTTCTTTGGAAAGTGTAGTAAAAACAACGGGAATCAAGAGGGATACAATTGAAACTATGCGAAAAGAATTCTTAGAATGGTATCCTAATGACTTACGGCATACTGCCCCGGCACACGTGAGCAATCACCTAACGTTTTTCATAATGCACCACATTGCAATCTTTGACCCGAAGTATTGGCCGAAGGGAATTAGTTTGAATGAGGTGCTTATTCGAGAGGGGGTCAAGATGAGTAAGAGTAAAGGGAATGTCATTACACTTGCTCATGTTGCAGAAAAATATGGTTCGGACTTATACAGATTGTATGTTGCAAGTTCAGCAGAACTCGATGCCGTCATTGATTGGCGTGAGAGAGATGTTCAAGGAGTAAGTAGTAAACTAAGCAAATTTATTGATATAATTGAAAAAGGTGCGAAAGCCGAGGAGGGTGAACTAGAATTAGTGGATGAATGGTTCCTTTCCAAGTTTTACATATCTTTGAAATCTGCAACAAAACATATGGAGGATTTGAAGTTTAGAGATGCGATAGTTGATTTAATGTTCAAAACCTTGAATGATTTTAAGTGGCTTGAGAGGAGGAGCAAGAATCCATTTGGAACAGTAAAGAGAATACTGAAGACATGGTTAATCGCATTGGCACCAGTAATTCCACACACGGCTGAAGAATATTGGCCAACTCTTGGAGGCGAGGGTTTTGCATCACTGGCACCTTGGCCGTCAATTAGTGAAAAGCCAAATATCAGTGCTGTTACAAAAGAAGAATTTGTAAGAAGTGTTCTTAATCAAGTTAGAGATATTTCAAAGCTTGCAGATAAAAAACCGACACGGGTTTTTCTGTATATTGCAGATAAGTGGAAATATAGGGCGCTCGAGGCAGTAATAAAAGAAAAGGAACGGGCCATGAAATCAGTTGGACAATTTGAAAATAAAGAAGCCGCATCAAAAGTAATTCAAAGTCTAATCAAGGGAAGAATTTGGGAGAAATTTTCAGAAGCAGTTGATGAAGAAGCAACACTCAAAGACGCAATAAAGGCACTGGAAGAAGAGTTGGGTGCAAAGGTAGAAATCAATTCTAAAAGAGATCCACTAAAAAAGAAAGATAGGGCAATGCCATTTAGACCTGCAATTTACCTTGAGTGAAAAACATGAAAGCTGTCATATTTGATATGGATGGAGTTTTGGCAAATACACAAAAAATCCATGCACGTGTTGAATCAGAATTATTCAAAGAAATTGGAATCAACCTATCCCCTCGAGAACTGACTCGACGATTTTCTGGAATGGATTTCAAAGAACAAGTCAAAGTAATTACAAAGGAGACTGGAATCAAAGTGGATTTCAAAAAATTTAGTTCTGAAAAATACAGTAGGTATGTGAAGGAATTGGAAAAAGGAATTGATGAAGTAAAGGGGGCAGTGAAATTAGTCCAATGGTTGTATTCACGAGGGGTTCCTATAGTAATTGCAACTTCAAACCATCGTATTCCAACTCAACTTGTTATTGAAAGACTTGGTCTTTCTAAATTCATAAAAAATATAGTAACGGGTGAAGATATTGAAAATGGAAAACCAAGTCCAGATATCTTTTTGAAATCGGCGTCAATAATTGAGACTGAACCAGTGGATTGTGTAGTTATTGAAGACGGAGTTAGTGGAATTGAGGGGGCAAAAAAAGCAGGCATGATAAGTGTTGGTTTTGGTAGTGATGTGAAGAGCATTGGGGATTTTTCTGCCAATACAATGAATGGTGTCCGATGCATCCTGAAAGAATTGTTCGCTATGTCATAGTTAGATCTTTTAGTAATCCTTCTTTGATTGAATTAACTCTAATAAATTCGGCCTTTGCAGAAAGCTCAGAAATACTTCTCGAACCCGAATAACTCATGCCACTCCTGAGACCGCCAATTAGTTGCGAAAGCATTTCCGAAACTGTCCCCCGGTAAGGAATCATTGCTTCAATTCCTTCAGCAGCATAGTCAGTAAAGTCACTTTCAATGTCGGAGCCTTCTCTAATACGCTTGTTAATATTGGTCCCAACAGAAGCCATGCCACTGTAAACCTTGTATTTTTTTCCATTTCGGAACACGGAAGTACCCGGACTCTCATAGGTCCCAGCAAGTAACCCACCCACCATTACTGTATTTGCCCCTGCAGCAAGCGCTTTGACTATGTCTCCAGAACTCTTAATTCCCCCGTCTGAAATTACAGGTATACCTTCTTTCTTGGCAATAGAGTAAGCATCCATTATTGCCGTTATTTGGGGAACTCCAGCTCCTGCAACAATTCGAGTAGTACAAATTGAACCACTCCCTATCCCAATTTTCAGCGAATCAACACCAGCACTAATTAGGTCTTTTGCACCAGATGCAGTTGCAATATTCCCAGCAATAATTTGAACCTTGTCTCCAAGTTCGTCTCGAAGTTCTCTAACTGCGCGCAAAGACATGTCCGTATGTCCATGAGCTACATCAACGCAAATTATGTCAACCCCTGCATCAACGAGTGCAGTGGCCCTCTCAAGATGGTCCTTAACACCAACGGAGGCTCCAACTCGGAGGCGTCCTTTTTTGTCTTTCGTAGCATATGGGTAATTCTCTTGGTTAATCAGGTCTTTAACAACAATTAGACCTTTGATTACATCGCCATCAACCAGCGGAATTTTCTCAACCTTGTATTTTTTCCAGATTTTTTTAACTTCATCCACACTGGTTTTCAAGGGGGCAGTTACCAATTCAGTTTGAGGTGTCATAATATCTTCAACCAATTCTGTAGGTTCAGTAAAGAGCAAGTCTCGCCTAGTTACAATGCCAACTAATTTTTTATTTTCTTCAACGAGCAATCCTCCTACTTTAAGAGTTTTCATTAAGTCCCTCACTTGACCAACAGTTGCAGTTCGTTTGATCGTATATGGTTTTTCAATTACCGTATTTTCTGCTCGTTTCACCGCCTTAACTTTTTCTACCTCTTCTTCAAGAGTCATAAAACGGTGTATCAATCCCAAGCCTCCATGTCTGGCCATTTCAATTGCCATTCGCGATTCAGTAACATTCATCATATTTGAAGAAATGAGTGGGATGTGGAGCTTAATCTTCTTGGTAAGAAGACTACTAATATCAATATCTTTTCTAGAACCAAGAGGAAATTTTTTTGGAACAAGGAGGACGTCATCGAACCCAAGACCCCTGCGTATATTCATATAGTAATACATGGGGAATAAATAAAGAACTCATTTGGAATTTTTTTAATTTGAAAAGAAAAGGGAGGGCCTGCCGGGTGGTACGGCAGGTTTCAACTATGCTTTTAGTCCCAAAGGGAGGGACTGAGAGAGACCGTCTTAACTGAATATCGCTAGCCTCACCTGTACGGTGTGCTGTACACTGAACACTGCACCGCAGTTTGGACATTGGTAATAGGTGATCCGACCCGAATCCCCTTCATCGGCCCACTTTCTCTTGCAATCCGGACAGTTGACGTCCATTGTGAGTCAATAACCTCCTAGCTTCCAAGAGTGTTATGTCAGTGGGTAAACGTGCCACTATTGCCAATTTAAACTTCCATTTTAACTAGAGGTGTGGTATTTGGCCACAAGGGACTGGATAAACTCTTGACTATTGAACCAGGAATTGTCACAGGAATTGTTGGAAAAGCAGGAACAGGAAAGACATCTCTTGCATTGGTTATTGCAAAGAACACAAAAAAACCATACCTGATTGATACAGAAGGGGTAAGCCTTGAACGAATTAAACAAATCGGATCTACGCATTTACGAATTGCAAAAGTTAGGGACTTTGGAAAACAACAAAAATTGATTACTTCTTTGAGAATTGAGGCAGATTTATTGATAGTTGATAGTTTAGTAATGTTATATCGACTTCTTTTGACGGATGACCACAAGAAGGCAAATGCAATGCTCTCAAAACAAATCGCACATCTGAGTTGGTTAGCCAATGAAATGGAGATTCCTGTAATAGTTACCGGTCACGTTTATACTACAGAAGAAGGGACTAAGGTAGTAGGTGGAGACATCATGAAGTATTGGACTAAAACACTTGTTTTTATTGAAAAAACTGGTTTGGGGCGGAGAAAGGCAACCCTCATTAAGCATCGGTCACTCCCAGAGGGGAAAAGTTGTACTTTCAAATTATGTAATCGGGGTGTTTGCTAGTTAATGTGTAATTTAAATATCACCTAATTATGAGTTAATGTGGACTTCAAGATAAAGCGGGTCGGAGGTAAGAACGTTCTTGAAATGGACCTAACGAAGGCACTCTTTCCACCAGTTGTTGAGGAAAGCGAAGCATGTATGGAACAAGTTATTCTTGCCATAAGGAAAGCAAGAAAAGTTGAAAGAATTGTTCTAATTGGTAGGCGAATCAGAGAATACGAAGAAGACCAAGCAGAAATGCTTGTTGAGATTTCAGAAATAATTGATAAGGTAAATGTTCCAGCAATTCAGGTAAAGCCACGGAGTTGTACTATTGGGTCGGATTGGATTGAATTCACTCGAGCGCTAGCGAGAACAACAATCAAAGACCCAATTGGAGCATATGTTGAGTTGAGAAGAGAAAGACGCTGGCAAAACATTGAATATGAGAGGGAATCTAGTGATAGAGATGCTAAGTGCAGATTGCACTACATTAAACTTCTTGAGAAGTTCGAAGAACTATTTTCAAATCTTCAGATAATTAAGAGAACTAAACCTTATCTTGAGGGGTATAAGGTTGGGGACAGGAGTCTTTATCGCCGAGTGTTTAGACCCGGAGTTCGACCAAATTTCACATATACTAAGCTTCAGGCCCAGTATCCAAGAGGGGAAGAAGTTGACAGCTATAAAGTTGGGGACTCGGAAGTCACACTAATTAAGCGTCCAAATTCAGTAAGAATGTTTTATCACTTATTACCTCCAGAATTCAAACTCAGTGAAGTGGAATACACTTTGATTGAGAAGATGAAGGAACGGCTTATGATTTACAAACCAAAGAGTGAAGACCTAATAGAGCCTGAAACAATTCGTGCAGCAGTAAAAAATATTGCAGAAGATATGTTAAGGGACAAAGAGAGAGAAAGTAGAATTAAACTGGATGTAAAAAAACTCGCAGGAATTATAACTAGGGAGACTGTGGGATTCGGAGTTTTGGAATTACTCTTGTCCGATGATAAGGTTCAAGATATTGCAATTAATGCACCGCTCACTAATCCCATTTTTGTTTACCATGCAGACGCAGAAGACTGCGAAAGTAATATTTATCCAACGGTCGAAGAAACTCAAGCTTGGGCTGCTAGATTAAGGCTACTGAGTGGAAGGCCTCTTGATGAGAGTAATCCAGTTCTTGATACTCAAATTGAATTTGGAGACGTACGTGCAAGGGTTGCTGCAATCACCCGCAGTCTGAGTCCATATGGATTGAGTTTTTCAGTAAGGCGCCACAGAGGACAACCATGGACATTACCTCTCTTTATTGAACAAGGTATGATTTCACCGCTCGCTGCCGGATTAATGAGTTTCTTTGTTGATGGGTCAAGAACAATGTTAGTTGCGGGAACGAGAGGTGCAGGAAAAACATCATTGTTGCAGAGTCTAATGGTCGAAATAATGAGACGATACAGAATAATTACAGTTGAGGATACACTCGAATTACCCGTTAGATATTTTATGAAAGCTGGCTACAATATTCAATCACTGAAAGTTCAAAGCCCAATTATTCCAATAGCCAGTGAACTCAGTGCGGAGGCAGGAATCCGAACCAGTTTAAGGCTTGGAGACTCGGCACTAATCGTCGGTGAGGTTAGGAGCAAAGAGGCATTGGCATTGTATGAAGCCATGCGTGTTGGTGCCTTGGCGAATGTAGTTGCAGGAACAATTCACGGTGACACACCGTATGGTGTCTACGACCGCGTTGTAAATGACTTAGGCGTTCCAAAAACCAGTTTCAAGGCAACTGACATAATAATTATAGCAAATCCAATAAAGAGTGCAGATGGTCTTCACAAGAAGCGACGGGTGGTTGGAATCACCGAAGTTCGAAAACATTGGGAAGAGGACCCCCTGAGGGAAAAGGGATTCATTGATTTGATGAAGTATGATGCCAAGAAGGATATGCTAGTTCCCACAAGCACCTTAATGGATGGAGAAAGTGAGATAATCAATTCAATTGCAAGTCGCGTTAAAGAATGGGTTGGAGATTTTGATGCAGTCTGGGAAAATATTGACCTGCGTGCCAAGACAAAGGGGCGTTTAGTAGACGTGGCAAAAGCCACAGGACGGAAAGAATTCTTAGAAGCGGACTTTGTAATGAGAGCAAATGATATGTTCCACTTAATGGAGGAACAAGTTCGAGAAGAAATTGGTGGAGCCGATTCAAAAGAAATATTTTCAAGATGGGATAAATGGTTAAGGAACCAACTGTAGTATATACATTGAATTAGTTGTGATTGTTTGTATTCAACGAATCACGGAAATGGATTTTATACTCCATTTTAATTATTGTAAGTGAGGGACGAAAAAGACACCAAGGATAAGAATTATTTCAAATCTGTTAAGGAAAATGGTTTTGAAGACGAACAAACATTCAAACTACATAATAATAATCAGTTAGATGTGCATGATTTGAGTCTAAGAAAACTTCCCTCTACTGTGGATGATTTAATTGATAATTTTGGTTATACAACCAGTGTGGCAGAGTTTTTGAACCCGTATCTAGGATATGATATTGTAAATCCAGATGGAATTCCTGCAGAAGATGTTCAACGTATGTTAAATGGGGAAGCAATTGGTCAATTCGAAGCCCATGAAATTCCTTTCTATGTTCTCAGCGAAATGTTTTTGTCCGTCACCACAAATTCAGGAAAGCCAGCATATTCCTCAATAGCACTCGAAGAAGTTCAACCCGGAGACTTGACGCGATTACAGACGTATGTTTTCCAAGACAAGATGGATGCGATGGGTAAAGAAATTAATCAACGATATTCAGTTCCTTCAATCATTTTAGACCACAGGGAAAACCAAATAGCAATTTACGTCCCCCCAATTGTTGAAAAACATCACAGTGAATATGTTTTGATTGATGGGACTCATCGAGGATATATTGCACATCAGAATGGGGAGCGTATACTGGTTGTTGTTGCGGAACCATTAGTAGAATTGCCAGCAAAACCAATTGGAACTATTGGAGAAATGAATTCCGAAACTGATGTGGTTCCAACATACATACCAACTGGTGGTTTTGATAGTCTTGATAGGCCGAAATTTTACAATTTACGAACCGAACTTTTCAGAATGTATAATTTGTCTGGTTTTGGGAAGTTTGACACAACCAAGCCCGCAATAGATATAGAATAAATAGCGCTTTGGTTTGAAGTATATGTGGACTCAAGCATGCAGTATGATAAGTTCTTGGAGGAACAGAAAATAAATCTATCCCTCTATGAAAAAGCCGCAAAATGGGCAAATAAATTTATGAAACTTGAGTTTGAATATCAAGAATATGATAAAGAAATGGAAGCCGTCGAACTGTATGTTCGGTTTCAAGCTGCCATGAATCTCGGAATAATTGTAGCCCTATTGACTCTGCCATTGGCATTATTTGTTTACATAACAGGGAATAGTAGTATTACTAACTGGGTTGCAATAGGCATGCCCTTCATTGCGATGTTTTCAATTGTTTATTATCCACTTTATATTGCAAGGCTTAGGAAGCTGAAAATTCTGGGGCAGGCCCCCCTAGCCACATTGTATCTTGTCATTGCAATGGAAGTCACACCAAATCTTGAATCAAGTGTAGCTTTCGCCGCAAAAAATGTACCAGACCCAATGGGGAGAATTTTCAAGCACTTACTTTGGATGGTTGAAACGCGAACTCTTCCAGATATGGAAGCAGCAATTAATTGGTACAGTGTTCAGATTAAGGAATGGGCACCGCATGTTGCAGAGGGTCTTTACTTAATTGCAGGAAGTATGCGTGAAGCTGGACATATGAGGACTCGAACTCTCAAAAAGGCAGTGAATGTTGTACTCGAAGGAACCCAAAGGATGATGGAAGATTTTGCACGGGGTTTAGACCTTCCAGTAATGGCCACTAATGCATTTGGAATTATGCTCCCTGTATTAATGCTCGTAATGTTGCCAATAATTAGTGTATTCACGAGTACTGCAAGTATTGGTCCTGCAATGCTTCTAATCTATGATTTCATATTACCTGCGGCATTAGGGGGAATTATTATTTTCATCTTAGGAAAGCGTCCGGGTTCATTGAGTGGGATAACTTACAAAAAAACGAAATTTAGAGTTAGGTTATTGGGGCAAGAATTCTATGCACTCCCTATAATGATTTTTACTGGATTTATTTTCTTCGTATTACAACTAGTCATCATTGTTTCCGACCCAGGTGTATTAGCTTCAACTGTCGCCGGTTTACAACCATCCCCATCTATAATGACCATGCCAATAATTCTTGCAATTGGTGTTCCAGTTGGACTTTATTTCCTATCATGGGCACAAGAAAATCGTGAGACTAAGAGAAGGATTGAAGCTCTTGAGAGAGAATTCGCTTCAGCGCTTTATCAGTTAGGAAATACTATGAGTCAGGGAGTTCCAATTGAACAAGCCATGGGAGAAGTTGCAAGTAGAATGAAGGGAAGTGAAACCGAAATCTTTTTCTCAACAGCAATTAGTAGAATGAAAACACTTGGGTGGCCACTTGAAATGGTTCTATTTGATGAAAAATACGGAATTATGAATGATTTTCCGAGCCACTTAATTAAGAATATTATGTTAGTCGTATTGAAGAGTTCAGAAAAGGGACCAACAAGCGCATCCGTAACTTCAATTAGTGTTTCAAAATATCTAAAAGTTATGCAGGATGTTAAAGATAAAATAATTGACATGTTGTCCGAGTCAATTTCAAGTATAAAATTTCAAGGCATGTTTTTAATTCCAATAATTACGGGAACTGTTGTAGGTCTGGGGGAAATTACTTCAAACCTGCTTGTTCAAATTGGAACCCAGATAAGCAGTATTACTCAATTGGGGGCGGTTTCAGGAATTGGTTATGTATCCGACTTCTTAAATGTTGAAGGGGCATTGCAGCCAAGTTATCTTCAATTAGTAGTTGGAGTGTATGTGTTAATGACTTGTATAATCTTAGGATTATTTGTTGGGGGAATGATTGATGGATGGGATAAAATGGCCATGTATGAGAATATGGGAGCGGTAACTTTATTTGGTTCAATTACGTATGTTTTATCGGCAGCCTTCGTTGCAATGGTGTTCGGGGGCTTGGCGCAATCGGTGATATGAAATGCAGAGCAATATGGAATGGATGATGAGTTTTGTTCCCACTATGATAGGGGCAATAATAATGGGGCTCTCACTTTTTGGAGCGGGCGGACCCTTGCTAGCGGGACACTTAAAACTTATTTCACTAGCATCAGGACCGCAGAACTTCATCAAAAATTCATTAGGTTTCCTAAAATATATTGCAGGTCCAGGTGGTTAAATGGCGGAAGGAGAAAACACATTACCAAATGCTTTGATGGCGGCTTTTTCCCTAATATTTCTGCTAATTTCAACAGTTATCGCAATAAAGTATGTTGTACCGCCGCCAATGATGAATAGGATTACTGGGCCCGGAGTGGTATTGATGATGCAGTTACTAAAATAGTGAGACGAAGTGTCGACACAAACAGGAGATATGGAAGAGCTGGCAATTGCACTAATCATATTAGTCGTGAAAATATCGATTGCAGTCTATTTTGGTGCGTATGTATTGGCATCTCTTTCTCAAGCGGCAAAGTATGCAACAGGATTCAATATGGTGAGTTCATTTAGTGGTGGGGCTATAAGCGGGATAACCGGAGGAATATTTGGCTGGTGATTAGATGAGTAGTAAAACTGCCGACACAAGCATTTATACCCTATTTCAGGCAGTAGGGATAGTCATGGGAGTTGCCGCATTTTTTTATACAATGCAGGGTCTGGCGGGTATGGATTTTAGTTCAATGTTGCTCGATTTCTTAACCACTCAGGCTCAAAAAGTAGTTTCAAGTGTTTTCGAGGGTTTATTCTCAGCCATATGACCATCAGACTTAATACTGTAAAATACTTAGTTGATTTATGACGTCAGAAAGATTTATCTGGATGCTATTCGCGGTTCTCGGTATTCTACTAATGCTTGGATTAGTTGGGGGCATATATCCTAAAGTTGCGGCGATGATAAATGGACTTTAAGGTACTTGTAACAGTAATTGCGGTATTAGTTTCCATTATATTAATGGGGCATGTTGCAGGGAAGTTTTCCAAGGAAGACAAGAGCATATCAAGTATAATTGAATCTGCACAGGGCGGGATTTCAGACTATGTGTATCTCTCACCCGAACAGGACATTGACTTGTGTGATTATGTGGGGGGTCAGTTTGGCTGTGAAAGTGAATTAGGGGTCACACCTTTTTGTGAGCTTTATGCAGAAAAGAGATATCTTGTGAAGGCCAACCCCTCAGATTTAGGAGTGTGTATTAACGTTACGGAGGTTTAGTCGTGTCAGAAACAGAAGAAAACATATTCAAGGTCATTAGTTTCATAGTGGTGGGATTCGTTATACTTCAGATTCCTGGACTAATTGAAAACAAGCTATCAGGTGGACAGGATGGATTGAGTAAGAGGGGTATATCTTCGGATATGTTCATCGTATCACTGGCTGAAAAAGATGGCAAGATGTTGTACACTTTGATGTATAAGGGACCCGTTAGCTCGGAAGATGCAGGGATTCCAGAATTAGATGCATCAAAAATAATGTTGATAGCACATTTACCCGATAGGACTAGTGAAGAGTTTCGACTCACTGGAGTAATGCAAGGGTATGATGCCGTACAAATTGAAGTTCCATTGGCAACAGTAAGAGTTTCACTTCTTTACGATGGGGAAGCAGTAATAAGGTGATTGAATGAAAGGCAACACAACTACAATGATTGCGATGATTATTGTTACACTAGTGACTGTTATCCTGGTTTTACTTTATTTTGGAAAGTTTCCAGAATTCGTAATCAATATCCTATCCGTAGCGGGGAGCTAATGGTTTAAATATTCACAAAACACGTAGTATTATGAGGGGTGTAACTCAAGTTATTACAGTTGTTATGGCCGTAATTATTGCGGCATCAATTATGGTAATTTCTTTCAAGATTTTAGGTACTGCAAATAGAGGAATCGATGATATCAAGAGCTCGGCTGCAACTCAACAGCAGAGACTTACTGGAATTCAAGGGCTTTCTCAGGCATGTGATGATTGGGTGACTGGAGATAAGTTTGATGCGGAAGCGATTCTTAAGACTTATAAGTTACCAGACAAAATGAGGCCTTATACCAAAGTCTATGACGCATGCGGAAGGGATTTGGAGGATGTTGCAAAAACTTGTTTCAATGAACAGGATATTACAAAGGACTGTGCAGGGAATGGTTTTATTATATCATCAATTTTTGAGATGTCTTCCTGTACTATGACTTGCTCAAACATAAAAAGTATTTTCAGCATTTGTGATGCGGCGTGTTCAAGTAATTCTGGACAGTGTTTTGAAATCATAGTGAATGGAATCAGCAGCTCGGGCTGGTATAAACCCTTAGATTTAACTGAAAGAGAAATAACTAACGCTTGTGAAGGAAAGGGGTAGATGTGGGACGCTCAATGTTTGGTCTATTAATGGGTGTTCTTGTATTTACTTTTTTAGTTGGATATATGTTTGTTAATGTTTTGAAAGTTGGTGAAATAGCAAGCCAAGTCTCGGGGGGCGCAATTACAATAGTTGCAAATATGGAGGAAGCAAATGCTCTCGTCGTAAATTGTGAGGAATTTGAAAAAAAATTATTTTTGAAGGATGCATACAA
>JAAOXX010000009.1 GCA_018221025.1 Candidatus Altarchaeota archaeon
ACTATATGGTAGGCTTAGAGGTGTGGGAAAGCTCACAAAAGAACAGGCAATTGAACTCGGAGTCGTTGGACCAGTTGCAAGAGGTTGTGGAATCGGTATGGATGTAAGAAAGGATATTCCGTACTCGGCATATGAGGAATTGGATTTTGAAGTACCTACTGAAACTGAAGGAGATACATATGCAAGGGCACTTGTGAGACTCGAGGAGATTTGGCAAAGCATGGGAATAGTTGACCAAATTCTATCCGATATTCCAAAAGGCAAACTTGAAACTGCAAAGCAATTATTTACATCAAAAGAAGGGGAAGCAACCCATTCTGTAGAAGCCCCAAGGGGTGAGAATTTCCACTTTATTCGAGCAGGAATTAATACACCAAAGTTTGTACGAGTCAGGCCTCCAACATTTGCAAATATACTCGCAATTCCAGAGATGCTTAAAGGGGAAACTATGTCAGATGTTCCAATAGTAATGAGTAGCATCGACCCCTGCTTTGCATGTACGGATCGCGTAATAGTTATTGATAAAGACAAAAAAACAACAAGGGAGGTAAGTTTGTGAGAAAGAAATCGCCGTGGATTTATCCACTGAGTCAAGGAACTTGCAATGGGTGTGAACTGGAAATATTCGCGTGCTTATCTCCAAGATTTGATGCAGAGAGACTCGGTGTTAAAAAAGTTCCAAGCCCACGACATGCAGACATAGTTTTACTAACTGGCTGTGGAACCAAGAAGGCGTCCGAAAAGGCACATCGAGTAATTGAACAAGTTCCAAAACCCCGAGTCTTAATTGAAGTTGGAGCATGTGCAATTAATGGGGGGATATTCAAATGCAGGGGTCCAAGAATAAAGGGCGATCTGAAAATTGAGGGTTGTCCACCAAGACCATCAGATATAATTGACGCTATAAAAAAAGGAGCTGAGTTACTTGTTTCTAAAAACACTAAAAAGTCTGATTAAGAAGAAGGAAACAATCAAAGGGATTCGACGCGAAGTCCCAAAGTGGGCGGAAGGCAGAGTCAACTACACGAAGAGTAAGTGCATAAAGTGCCATTTATGTGTTAAGCACTGCCCCGCCGTAGCAATCAGCGTAGTTGAAGAAGACTACATTAGAGTCGACCATGAAAAATGTATAAGGTGTTCAGTATGCGCAGAAGTATGTCCAACAAAAGCATTGGTAATGAAGGCAAAGTGAATTGGAAGCACAAGGTATTTGCTTCGGGTCACGACCTTGAAGGCAGACCTATTTCTGTCCACCATTATCACATCTTTTTAATTCTTATTTCAATACACGCATCAATATTCATAATTCCATGGAGGCCAGAAGCCGGGATAATCTTACTGGCAACACTAATCAAGGGGTGGTTAAATGGTGTATGAACCTGCAGTTCCATTCCTGTTCGAATGGATTTATCGAAAGACGAATGCTCTCGTTCAGAGGAGGCACGGTCCTCCGCTCCTTCAACCAATCTACGATTTCATAAAACTCTTCAAAAAAGAAGTTATAGTCCCAAAAAGCGATTTCTTGTTTTTGATTGCTCCGCCCGCACTTTTCGTAATCAATACTGCGGCGCTTTTCATCGCACTCAATACCCCTGAAAATGCCTTGCTCATGTTACTCGTTCTATTTCTTGTTGACATCGTAGTAAAAACCTTCATGGCATATTCTGTCAAAAGCCCATTTACAATGCAAGGCGCGTCCCGGCTCATGAGTTTAAAGATGGCATTAGACCCTGCTTTTCCACTTGCTTTTCTGGCCCCAGCCTTCGTATTCGGTTTCAGTATACCATGGCCCACAACAGCCATCATATTCTTCCCGCTAGCATTAATAGTGTCGCTGGCCGAATTAGAATTTCCGCCCTTCCACATACCTACCGCAGAATCAGAAATTGCAGGAGGGTGGAAGACTGAACTTTCGGGAATTTTACTTGCAATAGTAAATTATTCAGAATATGCAAAGGCAGTTGCCATATCGGCATTGCTTGCATCATTTTTTGGGCCGTCCCTACTACTACTGAAGTCCGTGGGGATTTTCATCATCATATCGCTTTTGTCGGCCGTTTTACCCCGGTTTAGTGTTAATAAGGCAATTAAATATTTAACAATCCTGAATATAATAGCAATGTTGGAGGTGGTAATATCTTTGAGTTTGGTATCCTAATTTTTTCTGCTGCTCTGGTGATTTCAAAGAAGCATGAACAAGTCGCACTATCATACTTGATTGCTGGATTCTTTTTGTCTGCTTTCATGTTCACGAGAGGCTTAATATTACCCGCGGTTGTTCAGGCATTGGCGGCTTCAATAGGGGCCCTTGCATTAGTCATGTTTGGAGGTGAAATATCTGAAAGCTGAACTATTCACGCTTCTCGTATTTGCATCACTCATGGCATTATTTGGAAACCCCATTACAAATGCCATTCCAGTTGAGCTCGGAAAAAACGAAATATATCTGGCATTTACACTTGTATTCACTTTTGCAGTTGGAATGGAGGTCGTAAAATGATTGTTGAAGTCGCCATCCTATCGCTTTGTTTGTATGGATTAATGAAGGAAGGCGATGTTTTGAAAGTCGCAGCAATTGTTAGTTTAATATCTTTCCCCGCGGTAATGTTATTCACGAGGGCGGGGGCCGAAAATCTTGTATTGCTCGTTCTTGTAATTGAAGCCGTACCTTTTGCATTCTCATTGCTAATACTAAAAATCGCAGGTGTGAGAAATTATAGGGTGATGTGGAAATGATAAATTTATTATTGGTGGGTGGTGTTTCTTCGTTAATATCACCTTGGCTGCCTTTGCTTTTTATCGGAGCTTCCATTCTCAACAATCTAAGCATGCCACTTACAGAGATGACAACCCTCGTAGTTGGTTTCTTTTCAATTCTTTTTGCAATGGAATACATAAAAGAAAAGAGAAAGGAATTTTCATTGTTTTTGAGTTTCTTTGTCGCGGCCATGATACTTTTCTTGAAGGCAAACGATTGGATAACAATTTACATGGCATGGGAATTCATGGGACTTTGCTCTTACTTATTGATAGCTTTAAAGTCAACGGCGTTGTGCAGGAAAGCCGCGCGAAGAGTCTTCATTATCAATAGAATAAGCGGAGTCGCTTTCTTACTCGCAATTGTCATAATTAACGCGACCACTGGAAGTTTTAATCTTGGACTGGTGCCATCGGGTGCGGCATTACTTCTTTTAATAGCTGTCATGGTAAAATCCTCACAATTTCCCTTCTTCTGGCTGCAAGATGCCATGGAAGCACCGACACCGGTTTCAGCACTGCTCCATTCAGCAACTATGGTTGCTGCCGGCCCGATTCTGCTCAATAGATTTTCTGAGAGCTTTAGTTTTCTTACACCCATAATAATCGTATGGGCTCTGACATCCATAGTCATAGCTTCAATCTTCGCACTCGTTGAAAATCACCAGAAAAAAGTCTTGGCATACTCAACCATTTCAACCATCGCATTTCTTTTCATAATATTCAATTCGCCATATTTCGCGGCGGCCTTTGCAGTCCACGCCCTTCTTAAGGCGGCCTACTTCTTCTTGATTGGAACCTATGCTTCGGGAGTAAAGTATGCAATCGAAATGGGATTAAACAGGCGTTCCCTGTCTTCGGTTTTGTCACTCTTTCTCTTGCTTTCACTCTCTGGATTCCCATTTATGGGACTTTTTTGGTTTAAAATTGGGGAGTCATTAGCACCCTTAACAGTATTCTTTTCAATGGCATATTTCTTAAAAATGTATTTGACAACATTTTCCGGCGGAATCAAACCAAAAAGAGGGAGCGGTACATACATTGCACTAATATTAGCCACATCATCCATCATATTGTATCCATTGGCGTTTCCTGATTTGTGGTTCGTTTTGTTTACAATTATCGCATCGGCCCTTGCATTTTTCGCACTAAAAACTCCTTACATATATTTTGTGGAAAACCTGGTTAACTTTTTGAATTTAGTCCGGCTTCCAGAGGTTGAACCTCCAGAAGAGTGGGTGGAAAATTGGGGATATTATGCGGGCGTGGCAGTTAGACACTTATCAAAAAGAATAAACGAAATATTTACTGGTCCAGTCGGCAGGGATGTCAGTTATATAGCACTGTCAATAGTTGCACTTGTATTGGGGGTAATTATGTGTTGACCGTAGCATTGTTGATTGCATCGGCCGCTTTGGCCTTTTCTCATCCTAATCTCGCAAGATGGTCGGGAATACTCTCATTCTTATTCATAAATGACCGGCTCCATTTCGAGTGGCTGCCCGGCATCGAATTTACGTGGGACCCGGCATACCACGGACTCGTTTTTGCATTTTCCCTCGTAATATTTACTGCAATAAGTTATGCAAGAAATATGAAAAAATCACAGGTTTCAATGCTCTTGCTTTTTTCGGCAGGACTGCTCGGTTTCATAGGCGTGAGGACACCATTTGAAGTATTCTTTTTCCTTGAACTCATGATATTTCCGGCTTTTTATCTTATACTTACAAAAGACAAGACGTCAGCATTCAAATATTTTGGATTCATGCAGGTTTCATCCGTACTCGTACTCGCAGGACTCATCGGCAGTGGAACAATTGCATCCATCTTACTAACAATAGGATTTGCCATAAAAATGGGATTATTCCCCTTTCATTCCTGGCTTCCAGACGCACATTCACACGCACCATTTCAACTCTCTGCCCTCCTCAGTGGTGCAGTAGTTGCCTGTGGTGCCTACGGCATCCTACAATTTTCTACGACTAGACTAGTGTTATTGCCAATTGGAATTATTTCGGCCATATACGGTGCAGTGAGTGCCAATGGCGAACCAATGCTTAAGCGACTACTTGCATATTCTACAGTCTCACAAATGGGATACGCGGCCATAGCACTCGCAGTAGTTCCCGAAATAGTTCCACTCTTCCTAATAATGCATGCTCTTGCAAAGTCTTCCCTATTTTTCTCATCAGGAGAAATTATCAAGAAGACTGGATTCCACGCAATTCGTAAGATTGGAATCTCATCAAAAACTACTTTCATATCGATGCTAGTGTCTTCAATGTCATTGGCTGGACTTCCACCATTATTGGGTTTTACAACAGAATTAACCATACTAAAGGCATCATGGCTTTATTCTCCCCTAGCCGGAATTTTCTTCGCTTTTGCAATATTTCCGACCATACTTTATTCAGAAAAATTACTTTCAATGTTTTTCAAAAGACCCCACAGCAAGTTTGAATCGGCCTTGCCACTAATACTAGCACTTATGTTAATTTCAGGAGTGATACCATGGATGTCTTCTTAGCCCTCGCCCTGTTGCTCCCATTTACTGGAAAATCCAGAAAACAATTATCAGCCATTGCATTTTTCATAGCACTAATGGTTTCTGTAATAGAGGGGCAGTTTATAGGCGTCTTTTTCTTCTCACTCTCATTAATGGTCTTTTGGCTTTCCGACTGGTCCGATGCAAAATACCCACTATTCTTCCTTGCAATGTTTGACTTAATAGGGCTACTGAATAGCTCGAACCTCGTCGAACTTTTCTTGTATTTTGAACTTGCCATATACGCCTCTTATTTTTTAATACTGGAAAAGAGGGACTTAAAATCGGTTTTCAGATATTTTGTTGTTAATTCAGTTGGCAGCGCCCTCATGCTTTTTTCGATAGCGGTGTCATACTATCAAACCGGCTCAATAACATTACTCACACCACAGGCAACAATTTTCTTTGCCCTTGGTCTTCTCATAAAACTGGGCATAGCACCCTTCCAAGACTGGCTCGTTGAAATTTACAGGTCGGCATCTTTGTCATCAATAATTTTTTTCTCCGCCATATTAACCGAAATAAGTCCTTTGGCACTGTTATTAGTAATTAAGGAACCCTCTCCAATTTTGCAAATATTTGCGATGTTTTCAATGTTCATCGCAAACATGATGGCTCTTACTGAGGTATCAATGAAGCGTATTCTCGCACTGTTTGATGCGTCCAACCTCGCATATGTTCTTTTAGCAATAGCGGCGGCGAGTCCAGCATCGAGAACGGCCGCATTATACATGATGTTTTCACACGTTATTGCCATGACTTTCGCATTCACGGCCCTAATAATTTCGGGATCAAAAACAATACACGACCTTCGAGCCCCAAAAGGCATCGAAATACCCTTTTATGCGTCATTCTTCGCATTAGCGGGATTGCCACCATTCCACCTATTTCCAAGCAAGATTTTACTTTTTTCTTCGGTATTCTCCATTAGCGAACCCCTGTCATATGTTCTGCTGTTAAATCTCGTGCTCAGTGCACTCGTTGCTTTGCGAGTATTTTCGTCGATAAAGGGCTCGCGAAATGTACGGATTAACAAAAAGTTCAAAACTTTCTTCTTTGTAATGCTCGCAATATCCTTACTGCTCGGCTTTTTCCCGCTTAAATTTTTCGAGGCAATTAAGTCGCAAATGGGATTATTTATCATGCCCTAATCTCTTACTAGAGATTACAAGAATCATCTGAAAAGTCTAATGCGCTCTTGGCATTTTCATAGTCTTCCTTCTTGAGTTTTTCAATTACAACACCCGCATGAACAAGGACAAAATCCCCTTTCTTCAACCCAGGAACCGCAAACTTGGACTTTTTTATTTTTCCGCCAAAATCAACCAACTTGTTTTCAGCATCACTAACTACACCAGGAATAGCCATACACATTTTTACCACCTTCACGGCAGCCATCGCATTCCGCTTAGCTGCTTCACTAATTGATTCACCCAATTCCCTATTATATGTTTTGATTCCAATTACGCGAATTTTTGCACCAGTAAACTTCGCAATCTTCGAAAAACCAATTTTATGACTGTATCCACCATAGTCAATATCGCCAACTAAGAAGGGGGCTTCTTCTTCAAAATGAGCCGCATCAAGAATTATTATCTTCTTAAAGAGAAGTTTTCCCATAATATTTTCTGGAGACTCATGCGCAAACACGACATCAAACCCCTGCGACTCAAGAAGCCCTCCGGCAAACAAACCGACGCCATCGTCCCCTCGAAGTTCATTTCCAATTGCAAGGATTCCAATCACTAAAAACCCAGTCGAGAATATTTTAAACAATCACCCTTATGGAAGATGTGGGCGAGAAAGAGTTAATTTTGGGTTTTCAAAAGAACGAAATAACTGAGTTTCACATATACAAAGCCCTCGCAAAAATTACGGACGAGAAGAACTCAAAAGTTTTAGAAGGACTCTCAAATGATGAAGCCAGACACTATGATGAATGGAAAAAATATACGGGAGAAGAAGTCAAACCAGACAAGTTCAAAATATTTTTTTACAAAATTCTTTCAAAACTGTTTGGACTAACTTTTGCAATTAAATTAATGGAAAAGGGTGAAAGGGGTGCGGAAGAAAGTTACGCCAAAGTTCTTAAAAAATATCCTGAGGCAAGAGCAATTTTGAAAGACGAAGAAGAACATGAAGAAGCCCTGATTAAGATGATTGATGAGGAAAAAGTCAAGCATATCGGTTCAATGGTTCTTGGAATAAATGATGCCCTCGTTGAAATAACAGGAACCTTGGCCGGGCTTACTTTTGCGTTGCAAAATACTCGCATTGTTGGTCTTGCAGGATTAATAACGGGGATTTCCGCCACATTATCAATGGCTGCATCTGAATACCTATCTCAACGGTCTGAAGGCAAACAAAGTGCACTAAAGGCGGCGGGATACACAGGAATTGCCTACCTAATGGCAGTCATATTTCTCGTGGTTCCATTCTTCATATGGTCCAATCCTTTCACCGCATTACTAAATACAATAGTCGACGCAATTGTAATAATTTTTGTATTTACTGGATTTACATCGGTAGTAAAAGACACCAACTTCAAGCAAACATTCACAGAGATGGTTTTGATAAGCATGGGCGTCGCAGCGGTGTCATTTATTATTGGTTTGATTGCAGGGAAGGTTTTAAAAATTCAGAGTTAACAGTGTTTAATGATAATCAACGAAGAAATTCCGGATTTAAATCTGCATCAATAGGCAAGATTGAATATCCAATGGGTTCAGACCCATCAGGACTTGTGTGCAAGACCTTTGGAACTTACATCGAAGATGAGGGCGTCTCCCTAAGAGGAACTTTCATAGTTGATCCGGACGGTATATTAAAGTCCATGAGTATTCATGATAATAGTATTGGCAGAAGTGCAAAAGAAATCTTAAGAAAACTAAGGGCCGCAAAACATGTCAGAGACAATCCCGGACAGGTTTGTCCTGCAAGCTGGGAACCCGGAGAAGCCATACTAAAACCAAGCATTGACTTAATTGGAAAAATCTGAATTCGTAAGTAATTTATAGCTCTATGAACGGCGTTAACATGATGCATGGCTTATTAAAAAAAATTGACTCGTTAATTGGATTCAGGGAAGCGTCGGCGCACTGTGATGTCCCCTGCGGTATTTATGACCCACACTTGACACAACTCGCGGCACACACCGTAATTCGAATGACTAAATTAATTAAGGCGTTCCCAGAACCAACGAAAAATGAACACGTCCACCGAATTGTAAGATACACACAGGTAAAGGACGAATACGCTGAATTATGTAAGCACGAACTAAGGATTTTATTTGGAGATTATTTCAAAGAAAAACACATCCAAGAATATCCAGAATTACCTAAACTATTCGTGAATGCACTAAGACTCGCTTCCAAAGCAAGACAAGAAATAAATACAGAAGCCTCAAATGAATTACTTACTACGGTTCAGAAAATAGCCGAAATATTTTGGAAAACCAAGGGTCTTGAACCGGTGAGAGTCAAATCCCCATATCCCACTGGAGGGGAAATGGTGCTTCACAAATGATTGAAATTATTAAAGTCAAAGGCGGGAGTATGAAACCCCTGTTCAATTCAGGGGATTTTCTAATTATTTTGAAATTTGGGAGACCGAAGAAAGGGGATGTTGTAGTTTTTCGTCACCCTCACACAAAAGAATTGCTCGTAAAAAAAGTGAGTTCCACAAAAGATGGACTAGATGTTCGCGGAGAAAACCTAAGTCAAAGTACAGACGGCAGACATTTTGGATTAGTAAAAAATAAAGAAGTAGTTGGACGCGTTTGGAAAGTTATTCGTGGTTAGCAACGTTAAGTTTTTTAAACTAATCACTAAAGTAATAAAATGAACCATAAATACGGATGGACTCAAACAGAAGTAATGGATTATGTTTCCAGTGGACCCGAACCCGGAGTACCAAACGTAAACGTATCTCCAGTATGCATAATTGAAACATTTGGGTGTTAAGATGGTAAATAAAGGAATGACGATATTGGCGATTATTTTGATCTCTATAATACTTTACAGCGTCAATTTCAATTCAACTCCGGGACAGTATGATGATTTTGCAGAATGTATCTCAGATAACGGGGCAATAATGTATGGAACCGACTGGTGTCCTCATTGTAAAAACCAGAAAGCATTATTTGGAAAATCTTTCAAAAAAGTGAACTATGTGAATTGTGACTTGGAGAAACAAAGGTGTTTAGAGGCAGGAGTAACAGGATATCCCACCTGGATTATTGCCGAGCACCCATACATTGGAACTCAACAACTTTCAACACTAAGTGATGCAACGAGTTGTCAATTGTGAACACAACTGTTAGTTTTTTAATGTGGCAGGAGAAGGAGTATGGTGAGTCTTGATTCACTGTTATTTGAAGCGATGACGGGGAGTTCAATGGGAAATGTTTTCATGTCAGTTATTCTCGTAACCTTGTTTATAATAATTGGAACAACTATTGCATCAATTTTATTTGGAATTTTTGAAGCACTGAGGGGTAATTTAAAACTTGGCGCACTAATCCTCAGCGTATTCATCGGAGCCGCCTTGTTATTTGAAAAAACAGGAGACCTCACGGCGCTATTAGTATATTTTTCAATGATGGGGCTTCTTCTTTTTGTAAGACTTCTTTTAATTACATTTAGAAATGTCAATAAACTTGTTAGGAAATAATTTAACAAATTGCAAGATAACAGTGTTAAATAAATACTTAAACGCGGGGGACAGTAACTGAAATGCAAAACAAAAGTGTTGGAATCTTGATAACAAGTATTTCCCTATTAATTGGATTGATAATTTACTTATTTAATAATGCACTCGCAGAAATAGTCAGCGTATCATGCTCTCACGGAACATCTTGTACAATGTGGGATACAATTAGTTTTCAAACGAATACGAGTCTTGCCATAATGATTTTTGTGTTGGGTTTCGGACTTTACTTGACATTCTTTTCAAATAAAAAAACTGAAACAAAAAACTATTCGGCCATGTTAAAACGATTAAGGCCCGACGAAAAAAGAGTGTTAGAAGAAGTGATAAATTCAAAGGGGGCTATTTTTCAATCTGAAATCGTTGAAAAGTCAGGTATGAGTAAAGTTAAGATTACTCGGATTTTAGACCGCCTAGAAGGGCAAGGCATTATCGAAAGACGCAGAAGGGGTATGAGTAATATGATAGTTTTGAAAGAAAAAGAAGTGAAACTAGTTTCAAACAATGCCCCTTAAGCAGTTTCACGTATATTCTTTTATGATGTGGTTCATAGGTCTGGTTGCTGTAACCTTAACGTTGATTTCTGCAAGGGCACATTGTCCCTTATGTACTGCGGCGGCGGGTGCGGGAGTGGCAATAACACGGATGTATGGGGTGGACGATACCATAGTTGGATTGTGGTTGGGTGCCGCCCTTGTTTCAACTGCCCTATGGCTTAACAAATCGTTGAAAAACTATTTCCGGGGCCAAGGATTTGTAGCATCAATACTAATGATTTTATCGCTAGTTATTCCACTTTATGCAACGGGCTTTATGGGCGGGGACCAACACAAGACATATTTTATGATGCCGGGTGGCTCGATGTTTGGAATTGATAAATTACTATTGGGAATTATTTTTGGGGGTTTAATTTTAGAAGGGGCAATATTCGCAAGTAAAAAAGTGAAAGAAATTAAAGGTCTCCTATTCCCATATCAAACAATAGTATTCATAGTTGTCAGTTTAACTCTGGCTAGTTTAGTGGGGTGGATGATTATATGAATGAAACGAAGTCCCGACTAACTGGTTGGGAAGGCTCACCATCCGGTGGACATCACAGGTCAGGAATATTGAGTTTCCCAAAAATAGGGGAAACCAATAGATTGGAATTAATGGTTTTTGGACTGTATGGAGTAAGTGAAAGAATTTTCACATGGGTGATTTGATGGATGCAAAGGAATTAATCAAACGAGTAGGAAGCGTGGATGGAATTGATTTATCCAGAGGGGAAGACCTCTCAATCGCAATAATGAATCTTGTTTCACTTGAAGAACACATGTATTTTTCAGCCATGAAAACGGGCAAGGAAGAGTATCTTGAATTATTGAATGAAATGAGACAAATTAGAAAAAAACTACTCAAAGAGATTGTAAAAGGGCCGGAGGGCGAAGTCTGGTGCATTTCAAAACATCTTCTCGCCACATCGATGAGACTAATAGAAGTAGGAACAAAGTATCAAGGGGCGGGTAAGAAGAAGGAAGCTCAAGACAAATTCAATGATGCATTTTACTTGTATTCTTTGTTTTGGAAGTTAAATATTGAAGGCGTGAAAAAAGGAAAAATCCGAAGGGGGAAATGGGACAAAGTTACAGACTTGGTCAAAAAAATGGTTGATTGTTGTAAGGAGTGAATGATGTGAAAAAATTAATTGGTGGGTTTGTATTGTTTGTGATTTTGTTCACAGTTTGGATGATACTGCCCATCGTATTCAGACAAACACCAACATCAGTTGAACCCTTATCAAATGGTCAACAAGAGGGAGAACTGAAAGAATTTTATGTTCAAGGATACCAGTGGGGATTTAATCCCGATACAATTGAAGTGAATAAAGGGGACAGAGTCAGAATAATTGGAACAAGCAATGATGTTAAACACTCTTTTGATTTGAGTGAATTTGGCGTCGATTTGGATTTAGAAGTAGGAAAGAATAACACAATTGAATTTGTTGCAAATAAAGCAGGTACGTTTCAATTTTACTGCGACGTATTTTGTGGTAGGGGTCATAGCAGTATGACCGGTCGATTGGTGGTGAACGAATGAATTTAGAAAATATAGTAGAAAAAATAAAAAACAGTTCGGATTTAGCAGAAAAAACGGTGATGGTTTCGTTTATAGGTTTTGTTGGACTCACTGCAGTTTTACCGTGGAGTTCATTCACAATGTTTAATTATTTCATGAAAGAGGCGCTAAAGGACTTTTTCTTAGCATTTTCGGTTATGTTTGGATTTTCAATGGCCCTTGGACTAACTACGGGATATCTCAAGTCTCAATATGAAAAAATATGGAATACCAAAGTTCTATGGGGGATAGTTGCACTGTGGTTTTTGAATTTTTATCTACTTTTGTCGCAGACATCATTCAGCATATTTTCATTTACGCAGATGAATGGCTTTTGGTTCACTCTGATAAGCACAGTGCTTACGGGGCTCATAATACCAATGGTTAGTTTAATCTTTGTAAACTTGGTGGACACACTAAAAAATAAAGAAGGTAGTTTAGCCAGTTCAGGGGGGGCACTTGCATGGATATTTTCAGTGGGCTGTCCATCTTGCGGTGCAGTATTGTATTCCGCATTGGGCGCCTCTGCAGGGTTGACCTTGCTCCCATTTAATGGACTGGGGCTGAAATTTATTTCCCTTGGATTGGTTGCATTTTCAATAAACAGTCTGAATCCGACTAAGAAAAAAACAAAGCATACATTCAGGGTTGCTAAGACAGACCCCAAAACAGAAAAATTTGACAATACAGTACTCGCAGTATTGTTAATCGTGGGATTAGTCATGGCAGTAAACCAAGTTCAGATATTCAATTTGGCTAAAGTGATGGGCGCCCCAAGCATATTAGGAATAAAAAATACGGCGCTTGCAGGAACCTTGGCTGATGTTGATATATCTCAATTGACTTCGACTGCAGCTACAGTTTCATCGGTGTTTCCAGAACTAAAGAACGCCAAGAGTGAGGACGAGGTGGTTAACATCATGTTGTCTTCTGGAACACCAGAATATAGCGAGGCGCTCGGCGGAATAAGTTTTGACGATACTGTCGCATCCTTGGATTATTTGGCGAAATGGTATTTCGTAATAAAAGAAGATGTAAAGAAAGACTCCGCAAAGTGGCAGAGATACCTAAACTTGGCGGCGGCGCCAAGGGGAATAAGTTGTGAGTTTTGTTGCGGTGTTGGTCCACAGGGAATAAGTGGTACAGGAGATTTGAAATGCGGATGCAAACACAATCCGGCAGCTCAAGCAGTAACACTGGGGCTAATACAATATACAGACTACTCCGACGCAGAAATACTCAGAGAGGTCATGAGGTGGAAAACTATGTTTTATCCACGAGACATGGTGGCCGTTGGAATAGATGTGGCTGGAAAAGACCCATCACAAGTAAGTTCCGCGGCATTGCCGGGAATGGTGGGGGGGTGCTGAAATGAAAAAATTCGTAATAGTGAGTGTATTGGCAATTATCGCGGTATTTGGTGTTTTCCTTGGTTCAGGGGGTTCATCAGACCTCGAAGGGATTGATATAGAAATCTTCATGTCAGCAAGCTGCGGATGTTGCAGATTCTACTCGGATTACTTGAAATCGAAAGGGGCAGGGATGACAGTGAATACAGTCAGTAACAGTGAACTGTCCGAAATAAAGAGTTCAATGGGAATACCAATCAATATGCAGAGCTGTCACACGCTGAAGGTTGGAAACTATTTCGTTGAGGGACATGTTCCAAAAGAAGCAATAATGAAACTAATTGAAGAAAAACCAGATATTGACGGCATTGCCTTGCCAGGTATGCCATCCGGGTCTCCCGGAATGTCTGGAACAAGAAAGGGTGAATTTACAATCTATTCCATAACAAATGGGAAAGTGAGTGAATTTACAAGAATATAGGTGAAAAAATGGAAATGAGCGGAAAGATGTGGGTAATGGCAATAGCCGTGGGCGCACTACTCGTAGTATCTTTGGTTCAGGCCGTAGAACTCATCGGATTAACCTCTTCAGTCGAGGGACTGAATACAGGGGGGATTACGACGACAAAACAGGCCGCACCAAAAAGCAGTAGTAGTTCCGGTGATACTCTTCAAAAGAGTATTCAAAACTTGCCGGGAATGGTAGGAGGATGTTAAGATGAGTCCTACCCCTTTTACTTATTTTTTTGCTCAAAACTTTAAGGTGAATAAAAATGAAAAAATCTAATAAAATTGACTTACAACCACGGGATTTAATTGCGGGGGGTGTAGTGCTGCTCGCAGTAATAATGATAATTAATTCAATAACACTAATGAATGTTAAAGGAGTAATTGGTAATAAACTTGCAGAATTTGAAGAATCAAATAGACCGGCGGAATTGAAGATGACTGTAATTTCAACAAGCTGTAAAGATTGTTTCAGTGTTAGTCAGGTTATCAATGACTTGAAAAATCAAAATGTGAAAATCACTGAAGAAAACTATGTTCCTGCAGAGAATGCTGAGGGTTTAATAGAAACTTATGGCATCACGCGCCTTCCAACCCTTGTGCTAACAGGGGAAGTGGACAAGGCAACCATCAGTGGCTTTGAAAAATCGGGGGATGCACTTGTGTTTAAGGACGTTAAAGCTCCCTTTATTGATGGAAGCGATTTGTCTGTCAGGGGTCGTATAAACTCTGTATTGATTAAAGACGCAAGATGTGACTCGTGTCTGGACTTGGGAATTATTGTGGATAATTTAGAAAACAGCGGAATTAAGTTTTCAGAGAAAAAAGAATTACAGATTAATTCGCAAGAAGCCACAGCATTGATAGGTGAGAACAGCATACAGAAGATTCCTGCCCTCTTGCTTTCTAAAGATGTGGCGCTCTACGATGCATGGGAGAGTGTCCAAGCAAGAACATCAGACAATTACTTCATAATGGAGGCTTCAGCTCCGTATGTGAATACAAGCACGAAGGAAATTCGCGGACTCGTGGGTTTAGTGATGCTTACAGATGAGTCCTGCAGTGATTGTTATGATGTTACGATTCATAAACAAGTATTGCCACGATTTGGGCTCGCAATAGCCGAAGAAAACACATACAGCATCCAGTCAAGCGAGGGGGCAGAAATAGTCAAAAAATACA
>JAAOXX010000010.1 GCA_018221025.1 Candidatus Altarchaeota archaeon
AATAAGAGCAACACTAGTGCTTTTCTCACATAAGTAGCAAATACCGATAATATAAAAGAATTCCCCGCATAAGCGGGGGTCCCACACACCTTGTGCATGGGCATGTCCATTGATGATATTTAGCCAAATAGAGCCGCTAAACCTGCGCCCGCATCTTCAGCATCCTTTTTTTCATCTTTTTCTTCCTTTGCTTCTGCTTTTGGCGCTTTGGCTGCTGCTGGTGCGGCTGCTGCTGGAGCTGCTGCGACTGCAACTGGTGAAGTCTTTATTGCGTCTTCTATGTTTACGTCTTTTAGAGCGCTAACGAGAGCCTTTAGTTGAGCGTCTTCAACTTTGATTCCGGCTGCTGTTAATACCTTCTTCAAAGAGCTTTCACTTATATCCTTACCCGCCTTGTGCAGCAGAAGTGCTGCATGTATGTATTCCATTTTATATTCCTCCTGTTTCCCCGCCTTTGCGGGATATATTATTCAAAGATACTGCCTGTGCGTTTGCCTTTGACAGTACACATTTAACTGTGTCTTTTGAGACCCAATCAATATTCAGTGCAAGAGACGTTGCTTGTCCATTTATTTTGTTCATTAATGCTTCAATGACTTCCTTTACTGGATGCGCAATTTCATGTGCTAATGATAGTGCGTGTGCCGCTGCTGTACCAAACTTCGCAATTAATTCGTCTAAGTCAACATCCAATATTTCTTTTCTAAATACCATTCCGTCTTCTACTATCGCTTCAACTTCGAGTCCGAGTTCAAATGGCTTCATGTCTAATTTTCCTAATGCGTTTGCGATTACTGGTGTTACTTTGTCTCCTACTTTGAGAATTACATGGTCTTTTATGACCTTAATTTGACCTTTTTCAATTTTTGATGGAATCCCTGCATTTTGTAGGTCGCCAATTGCAGGTCCTGGAGGGAGTCCTGTCCCGCCTTCTTTTACAATAACTTCAATGGGGCTTATCATTCCGGGCTTTGCCGCAACCATGCCCCTCTGTGATTTTATGATTCTGAATAATTCGAATGCATCCAAGTCACTAATAATTAGGAGTGGCTTGTCTGCGATAAACTCTCCCAATTCAACTCCCGCCTCTTCAAGTGCCCTCTTCAATAAGGATCTTTTAATGGATTGAACTGTGGTAGTTCCTCTGAGACTTTTTCGCACTTCCTGAACTTGTCTACTCGGGAGTCTGCCAATATTCGCAAGAGCAAGGGTTTTTCCAGTTCCTTTTGAACCCGCTAGCTTAATCCGTTCAGCAAGCTCACTAACAAACTTAACCTTGTAATCCTTAACCATTTACTCTCACCGCAGGTCCCATTGTAAACTTGACAATAACTTTCTTCACATTATCCGTTCCTCTTTCGAGTTTGTTAGTAATGTGGTCATAAACTGCTTTGACGTTCTTCTCAAGGTCTTCAACACTCATTTTCTCAGTCCCAACTGGAACTTGAACGACTGCAGTCTTCTTTGCCTTAATTCGAACAGTCTTTCTTAGGTCTGCTGCCCTTGGACATGGGTCCCCGTTTGGGGGAACAATGTGATGGGGTAGTGGCATCTTGCCTTTAGGACCTAAAATCTGACCAAATGTCTTTGCGAAATCAGCCATTACTGATGCTTCGACTACAAAGAAATCAACATCTGAAACAAATTTCTTGACCTTTTTCTTGTCCCTATAATCATCAAATTCATTTTTCTCAACTGTTTTGTCAGCACATCCTCGCCCTTTAATTACGAAGTCTCCGCTTCCAACAACACAGATTTTGTAGTCCCTTCCACGCCCTTGTGGTAGTTTTACAGTATCATTGAGTGAAAATGTTTTAGTATCTATATCAACCAAATTAATAATCAATTCGAGAGTCTGATTAAACTTTCGTTCTTTTGTAGACTCTTTTGCTTTTTCTATTGCTTTTTTGAAATTCACGTTTTCTCCCTCCCACCCAAGTGGTAAACGGGCTTTATCACTCCCAGCGGGGGCTTTAAAAAAGCTTCCGTTACTTCTTTCTGTGGATTTGACCCAATTTTTAGTAAAAGCCAAGGTGGCGACTTATGCAACAGATGGCGAAGGCGGTGAAGAAACGCGTTCAGACGGCTGTAAATTACTCGAATTTGTTGAAGGTGATTTCCGTTACAGAGATAGCTATTATGGATTTAATCCATTTTCTGGCCAAGAAGTAGTTTGGGATGGTGACACCGCGGTTTGGTCTATGAACTACTATGGAAAAACTCTGTCCAACAAAATTCCACAGGGGCTTTATGATTTCCTTAAAGAGGCACTTCGAAATGTTGGTGAAGACGCGCCATTCAGGGGTCCACCAGAATTCAGTAAAGGACTTTTCAAATACGTGATGAAAGTTGAAGGCGATGTAAATCAATTCATTGGCGAGGAATCCATATACTATGACGGGGAACTGGTTTTTATTCTGAAATTCCATGGTGGACGTGTGGACTCAAATAAGTAATTGTATCTAATTTCCCGTTCTTTGTGTTTTTTAAATTAGCAAATACAAGGCTTTAGTGGAAATTAAACTGGTTCTAATTAACTTAAAAGACGGATTGAATCAGTTTGAGTACCCGTTTCTGTTAAACCTGTCTCCGTTGGACATTGAACTATTGGGTGAGATAACACCCCTAATCTCTAAGTATTTTGGACGGCCTTGGATTTATGTTGGGGCTGAAAAACCATATCTCCCTAAAAAAGAGTTTCTTGGTGAAATTGACCAACTCGCTTTTACTGACCGACAAAAAACCCGACTAAAAGTGTTAATTGTTGAGCGGGAGTTTCCTGCTGAGATTTTGGCGGTTCTGAATGAAGGGGACAAAGGTGAATTCCACGACCATGTTTTTGAAGTCTCTAGTAAACTTCAATTGGAGCAATATCTTGTGCCTGATGGAAAAACAATTGATTTCGAAGCCATTATTAACAAAAAAACACATCTGTTGAAAATTGAAGGACCTTCCGTGTTAATTGTGGGGGGTGCGAGTCATCGCAGAGAAGGTGGAGTCTGTTTTGTTACTAAGTATCCTTCAGGTAGTTTCAAGCAAATTGTTGAGTGAATTTCCCTTTTGGAGTTCATATATTGCCTAAAATCGGTTTTTTCCCGATATTCTTAAATAAGGAAATTGCCCAAATGGGTTGCCGTGAAACAAGTTCATAGACGAAGGAGCCGGTTTTTTGGTGCTTCTGAAAGTCGTATCCCTGTTGTTCCAGAATTTGGTAATATGAAGGTTTCCAAGACCTTGTCAATGCTAAATTATGTAAAAGACATGAAGCAGAAAGGCGAGAGAATTGTAAATTTTGGTTTGGGGGAATCGCCATTTGGTGCGCCCGAGAGTACTAAACAAGCACTTGCTGATAATGCACATAGGACATCTTATTTGCCAGCTTCGGGTTTAAGCGAGCTTCGCCAGAATATTACAGGTTTCTATTCACATTATTTCAATTACAATGTTCAATCTGACCAAGTTGTTGTTGGTCCCGGGAGCAAGGAATTAATCTTCTTAACAATGATGGGGTTAGATGTTGATTGGATTATCCCCACACCTTCTTGGGTTAGTTATGAAACTCAAGCCCGCATTTTGGGTAAACAGTTTTGGAAATCTGATACGCAGAGAAATGGATACAGAATTTCAAAGAAAGGTTTACGAAACACACTGTCAAATATTAATTCCAACAGACCAATTGGAATTCTAATAAATTATCCCAACAATCCGACTGGATTAACTCTTGACCGTGGTGAGGTTCAGAAGATTGCCCGCTTTGCTCGGAATAATGAACTTGTGATTTTGAGTGATGAAATTTATGCAAATGTGTCCCATTCGGAGGGCAGTCACCATTCTTTGGCACTGGAATATCCTGAAGGTACTATTGTTACTGGTGGCGTATCAAAGGACCGTTCAATGGGTGGTTGGCGTTTAGGGGTTGCGATATATCCCGATGCAGACTTGGCAAATACTGTGAAAGCTCTTGGGTCCGAGACTTATTCATCGGCTTCTTCTCCAATTCAATATGCCTGCATTGATGCATATTCTTGCAGTGACGCAGTCGACAAACACATTCGCGATTCAACTTCAATCCATTCCCTAGTTGGGTCTGTCGTCTATGGTGAACTGTCAAAGGCGGGTATCGAGCTTACTAAGCCGGAAGGAGCATTCTACACGTTTGTTTCAATGAATAACTTACGCCACAGGCTTTTTGAAATAGGTGTTACTTCCTCACAAGATCTCACAGAAACACTCATACATCATGGAGTTGCCGTTATTCCAGGGGATGCCTTTGGTTCGTCTCCTAGAGACCTTTCCTTTAGGATGGCTTACATAGACTATGATGGTTCTTGTGCCTTGGAAGCTTACCGTAATTGGGATGGTGGAAAAGAAGAATTTGTTCGCACTATGTGTCCATCAGTTTGGGAAGGCGTTTCTCGAATAGTGGAATTTGTGGGTAGTCTACAGTAGTGGCAAGTTACTCTTTTCGTTTTTTAAACCGGGGACTATATTTTCATCGTGAGGATTGGTTTTGCAAGCGACCTGCACTTGGGCTTTGGTTCTGGGCGTCGAAAAGGTGATGCATGCATTCAAGCAAAGCGTGCAATGGAAAAACTCCTTTCTGAGGATGTAGATGTAATAGTTCTTCCAGGAGATGTGTTTGATACTCCAGTTCCAAGACCCGAAGTCCTCAGAGATGCGGCCTACGTTTTCCAAATGGCTGCTAAAAAAACGAGCGACCTCAAACTTACTGGAGTCGGAAGAGATTCTCCCGAAACTAAAGGAATTCCAATTATTGCAATACACGGAAACCATGACCGCCGAGTCAAGGGAGATGTTAATCCAATGCAACTTATGGATATTATGGGGTATATAGTTTATTTACACAAGACTGGTGTATTGGCAGATGATACTGGTTTCTTTGGTGTTGGTGCCGTTCCTGAAAGCTACTCAAAAAAACTCTTCAGAGACATGTCTGCTAAGCCGTTCGGCGACCGCTCATTCTTTTTATTCCATCAAGACACAGTTCCACAAATTCCCCATGCATCCCTCAAGTGGTCAGACTTGCCGCAGGGATTTACTTACTATGTAAATGGACATATACACGCGCCATTGCTTCAGAAAAACCATCTCGTTGTTGGTAGTACTGTTGTGACTCAAATGAAGCCTGAAGAAAATGAGAAATACGTGTGGGTCTGGGACCAAGGATTCGAAAAACACTTGATTCAGAGCCGCCCTCTACATTATCTTCAAGTTGATGCTAACGGGAGGGCACCATCTGAAATTCTGGTTGAAATCGACGACGCCCTTCAAAAAGTCCTAACTGAGAAATACGATGAGACTCCAATGGTTCGAATCAAAGTTACTGGAAAACTGAAAGAAGGATTCAAATCTTCCAACTTTATTTTCCAGAATAATCACAATCTGATTGTTAGTTTTCAAAAACAGCTCGAAGGCTCTGCGATTTCTGAGGTTGATTTGAAAGGCATGAATGTTGATGAGTTGGCAGTTGGTGTGCTCAAGAAAATGCTTGGCGAGCGCGGGCTCAAGATGGATGCTTCAAAACTCTATACCTATCTCTTGAATGGGGATGAGTCTGCAGTTTGGAAATTATTGGGGGACTCAACATGATACGCAAACTCTCAATGAAAGGCTGGAAGAGTCATGAAGACACCTCAGTTGATTTTTCAAAAGGAACCAATGTTCTTGTGGGAATTATGGGGTCTGGAAAAAGTTCAATCCTTCAAGCAATTACTTTTGGTTTGTTCGGTGAGGTTCCCGAGGTTCGAAGCAGGAAGCTTGCACTCCTCGACCTAATAATGAGGAAACCCCGGCGACTAGAAAAAGCAACAGTTTCAATTGAATTCGATGATGAAGACTTGATTTATAGAGTTGAAAGAACCCTGTCAAAGAAAAAGAATGATGCAAAACTTTACAAAGAAGGAAAAATCTTTGAAGTTGGTTCCCGGCGAGTCACCGATAAAGTCACGGAAATTCTTGGAACCGACTATGAGACTTTTGTTAATGTAGTATACGCCAGACAAAATGATATTGATAATTTTTTGAAATACGGAAAGACTGACAGGGTGAAATTAATTGACAGTCTTCTTCGAATCGACCGACTTGAAGAGGCGAGAAAAAAACTCAGAAGTTTCCATACGGGAATTAAGAGTAGGCTCGAAGACCTGAAGCAACTTGCTGGAAAAGATACATCTGAAACTGAGGACTTTGTGAAACTTGCAGAATCCAAGATTCAAAAACTCGACGCTGAGTTTGGTGAACTTCAACTACTTGTTTCACTAACTAAAGAAAAGCTTGACATCAAGAGGCTTGAATTCAAGAAGTTTGATGAATTGAGAAAGAGGCGGGATGAGCTAAAATCGAGGGTTAGCCAGCTAAAGGGGGAAATAGACTCTTTAGAACTGCAGCTTTCAAAACTACCAAAAATAGCTGGAGCGTCCGACAGACTGGCGCCTCTTGAAACTCAATTAAAAAAACTAAAACGCGATGAACGCGAACTAATTAATGAACTATCCTCATCAAAGAGCCGAAAAGTCCATCTTGAAGATAGGGTTAAGTGGCTTGCCCCTCACAAGAAACTTGCAGAAAAAACCATGGTTGATGTTAGTGAAAAACTAGACAAAACTAGAAATGATAAGTCACTCCTTCAAGCACAAATTGAATCACATGAACAGTCGGTAAACCAACTCGGGTCTGCTGGAGCCAAGTGTCCAGTATGTGAACACAGCTTAGAAAATCCTGAAAAACACATCCTGCGCCATAAGGATGCGGTTTCAAAACTCAAATTAAAACTCGTGGGCGTGGAGAAGGAGTTGAAAATACTCGTTGCTGAAAAAACTGAAGGCGACAAGATGAAGGCTGAGATTGAAAAATCAAAACTCTTGATTCAAGAATTACCGGGAATTGAAAAAGAACTCAGAGCAATTAACTTAGATTCTCTAGAGAAAAAAACAGAACTTGCCTCTAAAGCCGTAGTAGAATTAAGCGACAAGCTTGAACAGTTGCGAAAGGCAGTTGAACGGGAAAAAGCCGAAGTAACTCTTTCTAAAGCCCATGAACAATTCCAGGCATATCAGTCTCAACTCTTGAAGACTGGTTTCAATGAATCTGAATACTCCAAACTTCGCACAACTGTTGAAGAGCTTAGCAGTTCATTGAGTGGGGACGTTTCTCGAATGCAGATTATTCCAAATCTTATTGATGCGAGGAGAGCCGAAGTCTCTGCACTTAATCGTGAATTAGGTGAAGTGAATAAGGCAAAGGAAGATGCAGCTAAAACTGAGAAAAGGCTTGCATCGCTTTCAATTCTTACCAATACTATTGTGGATGTTCAGGTGCTTGTTCGGCAGGGATTCATTGAGCTCGTAAATGAGCTTCTCGGAGATATTTGGTCCCAGCTTTATCCATATGGTGACTATGCATCACTTCGAATTTTCGTAGAGAGTGATGGTAGGCGGGCTGGCGACTACATACTACAGCTTCGTGAAAGGCTGGGTTGGGTGAGTGTTGATGGCGTCGCCAGTGGTGGTGAGCGAAGTATTGCTTCACTTGCACTTCGTGTTGCATTTGCCAGAGCACTGAGTAAACTCGGGTTGCTGCTTCTCGATGAGCCAACTCACAATCTCGATGATAATGGTATCAACAAGCTCTCTGATGTATTGAGAGAGGGCATGCCGAATGTCCTAAATCAAATTGTAATTATTACACACGAAGAGCGCATGGAGAAGGCTTCAACTGGCTCAGCTTATAGATTAGTTCGGGATAAGGAACTCGAAGAGCCAACTAGTATTGAACGGCTCTAGCTATTCAAGGTTTTATATATTTCATGGAAGTAAGAAAAGTTTCATATGTTTCATGGAAGTAAGTTCCAACCCTCTTCAGTTCGAGTAGGTCGGTTGCATCTGGTTTTCCAATACCCTTTTGATGAATTTTTTCTGCGGCGAATTTTGCTGGGTGATACGCTGCCTTTGCTATACCAACTAATGGGAAGAATAGAGTCCAGAGTGCTGTTTTGAAACCGGTGTTAACATCCCCTGAATAACTATCTAATGGCTTTACTTTTTCAAATACATCCGTGTATAATTTTCTTACGGCGTCGGGTCTACTTACATCGTATGCGGCGTCAAATTTTTCCCTATCAAATTCAATTTCTTCGCCTTCAGCTTGTTTGTAAAAATCACCAAATAATTCCTGCCGCTTCATTCCCTTGGTTATAATTTCTCTTGCAATTTCCTTGATTGCAACGGCATACTTATTCGCATCCCTCTTATTCTCCCTTGACAAGGGTCTTGCTGCAGATTCTACGAGTTCTTCGTATTTGAAGTCTGGGTCGCCACTCTTTACTATAGTGTCACTGATTCTCCCAATCAATTCCGGATTTTTCCCTCTAAAACTAAGATAATTTAGGGCTCTATTGTACCTGCCCTCATCAGATTCTTTATTATTAATTGCCTTGGCGAGTTTTGATGTTGAAAAGAAAAGAGTATTGCTATAATCACTGATGCCTCTTGGCATAAAATTATGGGATTTCTTGTCATCACTCGCCTCAAGGGGCTCTTGCCTTGAAAATGTGAAGTCGTAATTAAACACATCACTGTTCTTTAACCCACTAAGCCAACTTCTGACTCCCATTACTACTCCGTGGTGGTTCTGTTTTATAATGATTATTGCCTCAAATCTTATAATTCTGGAATAGTAATAGCAAAATGCGACTCTTGGGCGTGTTTAATAAGGATGTTACTGTGACTAATGCCTCTGATTTCGGGGAGAAGATTGGCTCTACGATTGGTGAACCATTTGTAATTGGTTCTGATGCTCGTTCTGGTTCAATACCAATGAAACTGGCCGTTTCTTCTGGTTTATTGTCTACTGGCTGCAATGTTGCCGATTTAGGATTTATTCCTTCACCCATTTTAGCTAGAATTTCTCGACAAGAGCGCGTTTGGGGAATACACGTATCTGCTGACCCCTATCCAGCCAATTATGTTGGCGTTAAGATTTATGACCCTTCTGGAAAGCCATGGGATGACAGATTGACTCCAAATGGACGCAAGGGAATTGGAAGACTTGGTAATATTGACCTAATTCCAAATTATATGAGTGAAATTGCTTCTAAGTATGATATTGAACCTATGAAAATAGTAGTTGATTCTGCAAATGGTCCGACTGGTGCGGTTGTTCCATCAATTCTGCGCTCAATGGGCATGGAAGTTATGGAAGTAAATAGCTCTCTTAGTTCGATGCCTGCCCGTGGATATGAACCATCTGCAAAGAATACCCGTGACTTAGAGTTTATTGTCAGAAAGAAGCGCGCCGACTTAGGTGTTGCCTTTGATGGTGCTGGAAGCAAGGCTGGCTTCGTCGTTAGAACTGGCCACATAAGTGCCGGAAGAGCGATGGCATTGCTCATGAAGTTTAATGGCTTTGACAGGGCCGTTGCCGACTTTGGTGCAACCAGTTTGCTCGACCTAGTTGGAGTAGTTGACCGAGTTCCCTCAAGCGAGGTTAAGGTTGCTGAACGCTTACACTCCAGGGGTTTTGAGATTGGCGGTGGAACTATGGGAATCGCATTTTCCGAATGGAGTTATGCGCCCGATGCAATTATGCTCCTAATGGAATTATTGAGTACTGCGTCTCGCAGAGGCGAAACAATTGAAGCACTCAACTCTCAATTACCCGATAACTATGAGATGTCCGAGACTATTGGAATTAGTAATGTAGACTCTGCCCTGAATGGGGCTGAGATTGGTTTCTCCGACTATGAACTAGACCTCCGAGACGGAGTTAAGGTGATTAGGGAAGAGGGATGGATTTGGTTTAAGCCTATGAAGGATTTTGTCAGGGTTTCAACTGAAGCCGAGTCTAAGGGAATTGCAAAGGACTTGCTCGATGAGGGGATAAAGTCTATTAAGCACTTCCTCTGAGT
>JAAOXX010000011.1 GCA_018221025.1 Candidatus Altarchaeota archaeon
AGTTTTTTCAACGATATAAGCAGTGAAACGATTTTTACACTCTTGCCACTCTATATTGAGTCAAACAGTGTCATTGGATTTCTCGGAGGAATAATTAACGGGCTCGGAGACCTAACTAAGAGTTATTTTGGATACCTATCCGACCATCTAGGCCGTAGACGACCCATAGTATTTGCTGGCTACTTAGTTTCAACTATTGCAAAACTTATAATTCCCCTTGTAACTTTACCATTCCTTATTCCACTCCTTTTATTAGACCGACTTGGAAAGGGAGTTAGAGAAGGTCCAAGGGATGCAATACTTTCTACCACCGAAAAAAAAGGATGGGCATTCGGATTACAGAAGTCTATGGACACAATGGGTGCCGTCGTCGGTGGTTTGCTCGCATACTTTTTCATAATCCATCAGACGAATTATAAGTTTGCAATGGGATTTGCTGCAAGCATTGGTATATTGGCATTAGTTCCACTTTTGTTTGTTGGACACACCGAAGTCAAGAAAACTTATTCCGGTTTTGTTGAAACTGTAAAGAAAGTCTCAAAGGAGATGAAATATTTGCTACCAATGGCAGCACTCTTCGGTTTTGTAATGATTTCCCCTATGATTTTTATTAAAGAATCGTATGACCAATTGGGAAGCATTGGAATTCTTGTGTATGTGTTATTCAATATTGTTTATGCTTTATCTGCCAATTTTTTCGGAAAACTTTCAGACAGGAAAGGCAGGTCAAATGTATTGAATTTGAGCTTTGTTTCTGCGGCCCTTGCGTTTCTATTTGTGTTTAGAGGGGGTTGGGGAATTCTGGTTGGATTCACTCTGTATGGAATTTCAATGGGGTCTTTCAGGTCAACATCAAAGGCATTAGTCAGTGATATTGTGAAAAAGAGGCAGGCAACTGCGCTCGGACTTTTCCAAACGGTTTTAGGCTTATCCGTTTTTGTTGGGTCAAGTATTTTTGGCATTCTTTTAGAATCAATAGGAAGCACAACATACTTACTAGGGGCGCTTCTTTCTGGGATATCGTTGGGGGCATATAATTTGATGCGCCAGTATTAGCGGCGTTTCTCAACTAGTTTCTTTGCAGAATACATTCTCTGGAATAATGTTATTACAAGTAAAATATTCAAGATGATGAGTCCATTGTGAATTTGATTCAGTAGGAGAAAACCTGTAATAATAAATGCTCGCTCAGTTCTTTCTGCAAATCCGCCATCTATCCCTTTTGGAGCCTTAATTCCAACATGGCTAATTGCATATGAAAACACCATTGCTGGAACCGCAAGGAAATCTACAGTAGCAAGTGCAATGTAAATTGCACCCTCCCCAAGTCTATCAAAGACTGCATCGAGAATTGCACCAAAAGGAGTTGCCATATTTCGACCCCTTGATAATGCACCATCAATACTATCCATTAGAGCTGAACTTAAAACGAGAAATGCCGCAAGCCAGTATCTCCCTACAAAAATCTCGTACCCTGCAACAATTGCAAGAACCAATCCAAAAACAGTGAGTTGATTTGGGGTAAACCATCTACCAAGTGGACTCCAAAACTTTTGAAAAACTGGGTCAGTTCTAGGTCGAAGTTTTGAAAGCATATGGTTAGAATAATCCCCAAATTAAAAAGACTTACTAAACCCAAACAATGGATGTCTCATTACATTTTAGTTTTTCTACCAATACACACAAATGCAGTGTGGGCAAGTGTTTTGCTTTTTGGTCTAAATGTATCAGGGTCAGTTTTCCAATCAATTAAAGATGATGTTACTACGCGTCGGTCCGAGAAACTTTTAGTAGCGATAAGCCACTTTCTAACTTGATTAGTAGTTGGAAGATAGGAGAGTAAATAACCTCCTACTTTGAGAGCGTTATGTGCTGCATCAACTCCTTCCCAAGGATCGGGTAAATCAAAAATCACCAGATCAAGATTTTTTTCTTCAATCTCAAAAATACTCTGATTTTTTGAAACTACATTTTTAAACCCCAATGTCTCAACATTGGTCTTTGCAATTTTGTGATGGTCTTCTCGAAGCTCATAAGAGTAAACTTTTCCCGGGTCAATGATATGTGCAAGCCAACTAGTCAAGTATCCTGAACCGGCTCCACCCTCAGCAATATTCCAGCCAGTTCCAATTCCCGTAAGGGAAATTAAAAGGCCAACATCTTTGGCATTTACAACTTGGGGTCCCCTCTTTATTTTACTCAATTTATCAAGAAAGCTGGCCTCAAATACGGTAGCCCACTCGGGTGGATTTTTTGGATCAACTATGCCTTTGCCAGTTTTAATCTCTTTTTCACCAAGCCACATTAACTTGCCGTCGGTTACTACATACACAACCCAAGATGAATTATCAGTTTAAAAAACTTAGAAAACTCGTTTTGGTTAAACTCATGACTTGTCAATCCCGCGCACGGGACAAGGGACGCGTTTTTTAAAAAGTTTGAATGGAAGGTCGGGCCCCGGTTGGAACGGTCGCCTCCTGCGTTGCGACCTGCTTTCGCTCCTTGACAGCCACAGTTATCGCCGCTCCTACGAGCAGAGATTGTTAGATGGGAACCTGGGCACTACCAGAGCTCTGGTCGCGCCAAACCGAGATTGCCCCTTCCACTAATTTAGGGGACTCGGCGTATTTATGTTAAGCGCAAAAAGAAACGTATATTAAGCGATGTAGATTATTTGGATAGGTGAATCATATGGATGAACGAATCAGAGGAAAAGACGTCATGGGTAAAACTGTAGTTAGCAAAGAAGGCAGGAAGTTCGGAATGGTCGGCGATGTTACGTTTGATCCATCAACAGGAGAACTTTTGCGCTTAATTTTGGCTAATTCAACTCAATATGCTAAAAACTTACTAGGAACTGAACTTAAAATTCCTTTCAGTGCAGTAGTGAGTATTGGCGATTTCGTTATTGTGAGTGAAGAGGATTTGGTTTAAGTATCAAATCAACTTCGTCTCAAATATTTTTGACATTATTTCTCTTTCAACACCAACAACGCTGCGTCCAACTTTAACGTTTGGTCCAACATGTGATTTCTCTCCAACGAGGCTTTCTGTTACGACTGCATTGTCTTCAATTTTTACATTTGGTCCAAGAATACTATCAGAAATATTAACATTTTCACCAATTACTGTACCGGGATAAATTGTTGTATTTAGAATTTTACTGCCTTTTCCAATGTGAACATCACGGGCAGATACATATGGACCAACAAACGCCGCATCGCCACTAACACCATCAAGGCTAACTGGTGGATAAATATTAATTCCAGTAACATTTTCATGCGTCATTTCCATTCGTCGCTTCAGGTAATCTCGATTTGCCTCTACATATTCTGGAACCGAACCGAGGTGATACCAGAATGCTCCAAATTCATAGCCGTATACGGGCATCTTCCTTTGAACGAGGTAATTGATTAGTTCCTGCATATCCATCTTGTAAGGAATCTTATCGAAGACTTCGGGTTCCATAACCATCATACCGGTTGAAACTGTATTTGAAAATACTAGGTCAGGTCGAGGGTCGTGCAAGAAACGAACAACCATTCCTGTTGGGTCAGTGCTGACAACACTGTATCTCCACGGATTCTTGGCCGAGTGTAAACCCAAAGTAATCAGAGGTTTTGTTCGTTCATGAAAATTAATTAATGGGTCGACGCGCAGAGGTGTAAAAATATCAGAGTAATGAACCATGAAAGTTCCATCCATTACGCGCTCCATTGCACGCAAAGCTGATGCAGAGCCAGTAAACTCATCTTTTAGCACTTGGACCTCGTATTTTTTGAATTCTTTTGGAAAAGGAGTAATTACAATGACTTCATGGTCTTTTAGTTTTTCTAGAATTGATGAAAAAACTTCTTTTCCCGCAATGCTGAGAAAGGTTTGGGGCCTCTTTGTCACAGGAAAATCTTTGTTGTACCCCACAGGAATTACTATTTGCATTTAAGTTAGTGGTGTTCATCGTTTAAAAACTTAGACAATTTCTTCCAAAACCGCCAAGTAACTCGGGCGGGCAATAAAATAACCAACAGTGAGTCCGAGTATTGTAGTTACGGCAAATCCTCTAACTGCACCAACACCAATGAACATTAGGGGTAACATTGCTGCAATCATCGTTCCAAATGTGGCCAAAATAACAAACATCGCTTCTTTCAAACCAGCCTTACCTCCGCTGATAAGGAATTCATCCGTCATAATAATTTGTTGGTCAACACTCGTCCCCAATGTAATTATGAGTCCAGCAATTGCGCTGAGGTCAAGCTGCCAATTAATAGCGCTTGCAATTGCAAGAGTTATCACCAGCTCACTAACTGTTGTGAAAAGAATTGAGCCAACCATTTCTATGTTTCGATATCTTATGAACAGTACTAATCCAACAAGTACCGCTGCGAGTAATCCAGCATAGGAAGTACTCTTCAAGAATTCGGCACCAAGAGTAGGAGAAACTTTCTGAACACTGACTACTTCAAGTTTAGTAGGAATTGAGCCAGTCATCAAAATCGCAACCATGGTATTTAGTTTGGTTGTAGCATCTGATTTATCTTCCCCACCACCAGTAACCTGAGCAGAAGGAACTTCCCTTCCTTGAAGATCTGAAGAAATTTGAAGACTTTCAATTAATTGATTATCAATATAGAGTTCAAGGGGCTTGTCAAGGTAAGCACCACCCATTCCAGTTGGGAAAAGGCCAGCCGTAACATCGGCAAATTTCTTAGTTGCTTCAGGGGTCAGGATAACAGGAATGCTGTATCTGTACGCTGCAGTTCCAGATTCCTGTCGCATTAGTATTCCTGCTTTATCGACTCTAACATCATCCCCAGTGAAGATAGTAATATTGTTGATTCGGCCCTCGAAGAATCCTTCACTTGCCAATAAAGATTCAATATCTCCTTCACTGAGCCCAGCCGCCTCAACCACAACAAACGCACTTTGCAGGTCACTTGCACCCCTAACTCTAATATCCCTAAGACCGTAAACATTGAGACGATTTTGTAGAACCGATGTAATATCATCAAGTTCTACAGATTGATTTGTCGGACGAAGAATTACACGGGAGCCCCCTTGAATATCAAATCCCCATTGGAGATCTAAACCTGCCCATGGCTTAAGCTGAACAACACTCCACAAAAGGAATGCCATCAGAATCATTACACGCCACTTTTTGAAAATCTTGTCGAAATTCATTGATTCGCCTCCGCATACCAAAGAACCATACTGAGACTCTGGAACCATGTGTTTATGATATCAAAGACGGCACCTAGCATCATAACGAGTGCAATGTCTTTGATTAAAGATGAGGTTGAAAGGAAGAATAGTGCCGAAAGACTTGCAAATATTGCGGCACTCATAGTCATTGCCGTCTTCATTGCAACCATCGCTCGCTTTTTCGGGTCACCTTCAGAATTCTTTAAAATTTTATTGTCAAATAAAACCTCGCTGTCAACACTCCAACCCATGAGCATTAGAAGCGCACCAATTGTGTGTGGTGCGAGTTTAACTCCAAAAACTGTCATGAAAACGGCGGCCTCAAAAACATTCAAAAATCCTGAGAGGATAACTGTAAACGCTACAATAAATTTTCTGAATATTACTGCAAGGATTAGACCCATCAATAAGAAACTAAGTATAACTGAAAGAGTTGCACCTTTCATAAAACTCTCACCCATTGCAGGGCCAACTGATTTTACGTCATACTCAAGTCCTGGGAAAGTTTGATTGACTTCACCAACAACTTCTTCCTCTGTGGATTCTGGACCAACTTCAATTGCAACGGCAATTAAATCGCCAGAATCATATGCCTTGATTTCTCTAAGTGCCCAATCCTTCAGCGCAAAATATTCTTTGAGTCCAGGCTCATAAGAAGTGGTGTAAACAGTTACTACAGTCCCACCACTCAAATCGATGTCTTTTTTGAAAAATTCTCCCGTTTTGGAATAATTCATGTAAAAAACTGATGCCGAAATTATGAAAACAATTAATGGTATTACCATGAGTGATTTGTAGTGGATGGAGTACCAATCCGAAAATTTTTCATACAGCACAAGAAAGCCTTGTAATATAGTTAAAAGGAATTGTTTACCACTTATGAGTGATTAGGATAGGATATTTACGGACACCCCATATAATTATGTGACATCCACTCTGGTGATTATAGCACTGGTTTTGCTAGGATTTGTGTTTGGGCAATTTCTAAATGCACTTGCAGAGTCTTTGCAAAGAACGAAAGCAACGACATTTGGTTCGGGCCCATTCGATAATTGGTATTCAGTAATTGCAGGGTGTTTCTATTTCACAACATTATTTTCAATTCCGATTTCCGGAAATATTCCATTATTCGTACTAGTGGCAGGGATTTTCCTCTATTCGCTTTATGGCCGCTTTGGCGGTGAACAAAATAAGGACTTAAAACAAGAAGACAAGGTGGTTACAAAGTGGTATTCAGGGTTTCCATAGAAAAAGTTACTTCGCGATTAAAGGAATTAGAAAACCCAGTGGTTGTTTCCCATATAGATGCCGACGGTCTTACAAGTGGTGGCATAATGTTCAAGACACTTCAGCTAATGGGCAAAAAACCAGAAATGTTATCTTTGAGGCAACTCGACCAAAGTACGAAAGACGATGTTCCATGGGACAGAGACTTAGTGTTTTTAGATTTTGGGTCGGGCCAAATTGATTGGACTGAAAACCATGTGATAATAGACCACCACCAGCCGATTCGTGAGGCTCCGTATCAATTCAATGCACATTATCTCGGACTCGATGGTTCTCGCGACATAAGTGCTTCTGGTCTCGCATATCTTGTTTCAAAGGAATTAATTGGGCACAGTGAACTTGCTGGACCTGCAGTTGTTGGTGCAATGGGAGATAGAGTAACTGTACCTCTTTCTGGCTTTTCTAGGGTTCCACTCGAAACTCCTTGGGTTAAAGCAATGAAAGGGTTGAAGTATTTTGGAAGGGAAACTCGCCCCATCTCTGTGATGATGAAGTATGCAAGCGACCCATTTATTCCAGGTATTAGTGGAGAGCCTGACCAGTGTTATCGATTTTTAAGGGAGTTGGAAATCGATGAAACCACCACATATCATAAGCTGAACAAAGGAGAGCGAACTAAGTTTAATGATGCTTTGATAAAGTATGCATCGCGTAAGGGGGTTCCAGTTCACAAAATGATGGGTGAATATTATGTACTCCCACACATGCCAGAGGGGACTGAAATGAGGGATGCAAGTGAATTTTCTACACTTTTGAATGCTTGTGGAAGACATGATAAACCAGAAATTGGAATTGGGCTTGTAATTGGGGACAATGTTTATGATGATGCGAAAAAGTTGCTTAGAATTCATCGACGACTCCTCAGTAAAGGAATGAATGAATTGCGAGTCAAGGGAACTGAAGATACATACAAAAATTTTTCACTTTTTATTGCAGATACTGTCAAACCGACAATAGTGGGAATAATTGCAGGTATTGCAATTTCATCGCGGACTGTTGACCACAGGAAACCCATAATTGCACTAAGCAGAGACGAGGAAGGATGGAAAGTTAGTGGACGCGGGACTCTTGAACTCGTTGATAAGGGATTGAATATTGGACTGGCAATGAGGGAGGCTTCGGAAGGGTTTGGTGAAGGGGGGGGTCACGATGTTGCAGCAGGTGCATTCGTTTCGGACAAGGATATCGACAAATTTTTGAAGAGGCTCAACGTTGTATTTGGGAGGCAATTAAAGTGATGAAATTTGTAAAAAAGTGGAAACCCGAAGTGGATAAGGAAATTATGAAGTCTCTAGTTGGAACTGTACCCGAAGTTTGGGAACGGAGTAAGGATTATTTTTTAAGGGGTGGTAAACGCTTGCGACCTGCACTTGTATTGCTTGGTGCAAAGGAGGCAGGAGGCACTGAAACAAAATCACTACGAGTTGCCGCAGCCATTGAAATTATGCACACATTTACACTAATTCATGATGATATTGAAGATTCATCAGAGTTTCGCAGAGGGGATAGGTGTCTACACAAACAGTACGGAATTCCCCTAGCAATTAATACGGGAGATGCCCTATTTGCGAAGTCATTTCAACTATTTACGGAGGAAAGTCAAGAACTAGCAAATGAATTTGCAAAGACAATGTGCACCATTGTTGAAGGACAAGAACTCGACATAAGTTGGTCTAAGGAAAATCGCATTCCAACTGAGGCGGAGTATATTTCAATGGTAGAAAAGAAGACAAGTGAATTAATTGGATTCAGTTTGGAAGCGGGTTATATGTCCGCATCAGGAAAAAGAAGCCCCAAATTGAGAGAGTATGGAAAGCGGTTAGGGGTTGCATTCCAAATTATTGATGATATCTTAGGTGTCGCAGGAAATCCAGACAAAACTGGAAAAGATGTTGATAAAGATATTGGAGAAAGGAAAAAAAGCCTCCCAATAATTCACGCAATTGAAAATCACCCCAA
>JAAOXX010000012.1 GCA_018221025.1 Candidatus Altarchaeota archaeon
GAAACGAACGATGATTGCAGTCATTAGAAAACAAGTAATAGGTATTGTCATGCAAAATTCAATGGACCCTCGGACGAAGCTTCCGCACACTCGTGATAGGATTGAGTGGGCATTCAATGAAGCCAAGGTAAAAGTGGATTTTCGTCCAGCAAGGGAACAAGTTGAAGGCGTACTAAAAGAAATTCGCCTCGTATTACCAATTAGTTTTGGTACGTCGAAGCTTCAAGTTATAGTACCTGCACGGTATGCTCCTTCCGCATATGGAAAGATTCGTGGAATGGGGAAACTTCTGAAGGAACAATGGCTTGGCAATGGAAGTCTTGAAGTGACACTTGAAGTCCCGAGTGGACTAAAAATTGACATCATGACTGAGCTTGGTGATTTGACTAAGGGCGAAGCCATGGTGACTGAAAAACAAGTTTAATAGTAAAGGAGGAATATAAAATGGAAAACAAACAATTAGTAACTCCCGGAGAAGTAATTACAGAAGGAATGGATTACCTCCCAGGAGATGGTACGTACAGAGACGGCTCAAATATTAGAGCGGCTCTCATGGGTTTGGCACAGACCCGGGACAGATTGGTGAAGGTTATACCACTGTCTGGAAGATATATGCCAAAGAAAGAAGACCCAGTTATTGGAGTTGTAAAAGAAGTTCGATACAGCAATTGGGTTTTGGATATCAACGCACCCTACGATGCAGTAATGATGGTGGGTGAAGCCGTTGACAGATTTATCGATTTGAAAAAAGATAAGCTCACAAACTACTTCAGTGTAGGAGATGCAGTAATCTGCAGGATATTACACATTGATGAAGGAATGAGTGTGATGGTGACTGCTCGGGGACCTGGACTACGAAAGCTAACGGATGGTCAAATTCTCGATATAGCACCATCAAAAATTCCACGAATAATTGGCAAAGGCGCCAGTATGGTTAAGATGATAAAGGAATATACTGGAACAAGAGTCTTTGTTGGTCAGAACGGACGTATCTGGCTGCAAGGTGGAAACGAAGAGCTTACAATTCGTGTAATCAAGAAAATTGAGGCTGAAGCACACAAGGCTGGTCTCACAGACGAAATACAGAAATTATTGGAGAGTGAAGGAAATGGAAACAAAGCCTGATTATTTGATTAAAGGTGGTAAAAGACTTGATGGCCGGAAGCTTGCGGATTGGAGAGAAATCTCAATCAAGACTGGTGTTATTGAAAACGCAGACGGCTCCGCTCAGGTTGATTTTGGAAAAACAAAGGTTATTGCGGCAGTATATGGTCCGAGGGAATTACACCCAAGGCACCTAGTAATGTCTGACAGGGCCCTTGTAAGAGCAAAATATGATATGCTTTCTTTCTCAGTTGAGGATAGAAAACGTCCTGGACCGGGAAGAAGAGAACATGAAATTAGTAAAGTTACAGCTGAGGCTTTGAGCAGTGTAGTACTCACTGAGAAGTTTCCTCGAGCAGTAATTGATGTGTTCGTTACAGTCATACAGGCAGATGCAAGCACCCGTATTACGGGATTGAATGCAGCATCTATTGCATTGGCCGATGCCGGAATCCCAATGAAAGGACTCGTTGTGGGAGTTACATTTGGTAAAATCTATGATGAGAAAGGCAAGGGCTACATGGCAGTTGATGTATTCAAGCCAGAAGACCAATGGGGTCAAGCTGACATTGCATACGCAAAATCATACAATGATAACAAGGTCGTACTTCTCCAGATGGATGGAGACGTAACAAAAGAAGAATTCCTAAAAGGCAAAGAAATGGCAGACAAAGCCATGGAATACACCTACAAAGAGATGGTGAAAGCCTTGAAGGGAAAATATGAGGTTGATTAAGATGATAGATAAAATTACAATTAAGCGAATTGAAGACCTCTTAAAAGACGGTAAGCGACTCGATGGCAGAAAGCTTGATGAGTTCCGTGAGGTCAAAGTTGAAACCGGCGTGGTTACTAAGGCTGAAGGTTCTGCAATCGTAACCATTGGAAAGAGTAGAGTAATTGCAGGAGTAAAAATTGGGTTAGGTAAACCATTCCCAGATACTCCGGCTTCAGGAGTTTTGATGACTGGTGCAGAAATGACTGCATGGAGTAACAATGAATTTGAGACAGGACCTCCGAGTCCAGCGGCAATTGAGCTCGCAAGAGTTGTTGACCGTGCTATACGGGAAGCTAAAATCATTGATTTGGATAAGTTAGTTATTGAAGTTGGTGAGAAGATTTGGATGGTCTTTGTTGATATCTATACTATGAATGCAGACGGTAACTTATTTGATGCCGCAGCACTCGCAGCAATGGCTGCCCTGTCAACTGCTAAGATGCCTATTTACAAGGACGATGAGGTTATTAGGGACAATCTAAAAACCAATTTACCAACTAATGGAAAAGTTGTTTCAACGACATACATTGGTATTGATGGAAAACTCCTAGTTGACCCAACCATGATTGAAGAAAAGGCCCTAAATGCGAGGCTTACTGTGGGTATTAAAGATGGAAACATCGTGTCTCTCCAGAAAGGTGGGAAAGGTGGTTTTACTGATGAAGAGGTTGAAACCATTTTAGATGGTGCCCTTAAGCACAGCAAAAAACTCTTAAAGGCATTGAAGTGAGGCTAGTTGATGAAGAACGCAAGGCAGATATTAGTGAAGAACGGAGTGCACATAGGTACTCAGAGAAAGGTTGCCGATACAAAGCGATTTATTTTCAAGATTCGCGAGGATGGACTCGCAATCTTGAATGTGCAAGACACAATTGACCGCTTGAGGACCGCAGCCAAATTCTTTGCAAAGTATCCTGCTGAAGAGGTTCTCGTTGTTGCATCTAAGGAACAAGCTTGGCGTCCTGTTCAAAAATTCGCCGAGTTTACGGGCTTTAAGTGTATGCCGGGAAGATTCATGCCGGGTACAATGACTAACCCGAACCTTGAATACTTCATTGAACCAAGTCTCTTAATTACTGTTGACCCATACGGTGACCGACAGGCAATTTCAGAGGCTATAGCAAAGGGTATTCCAGTAATTACTCTTGCATCAACAAATAACACACTCGAAAACATCGATTTGGCAATTCCTTGCAATAATAAGGGTAGACGCTCACTTGCAGCAGTCTATTGGCTCTTAACCAACTATGTTCTCTACGAAAGAGGAGAACTAAAGGAGAACGAGTCTATTGCAACTCAAGTTGAAGAGTTTGTTGGGGACGTTCCTGACGAGCAGGAATAAAAACCCCCCTTTCTTTTTATTTTATGATTCGAAGAGCTAGTGCTGTTGGGTTTTATCCCGGTGACCCAGTGGTTCTGAAACGGACTATCAAAGGCCTTTTCAAGGGGGATGATGAACCCATGTATTCTGCAGGGATTGTGCCTCACGCCGGTTACATGTACTCGGGTCTAGCTGCCGCATCATTATTCAAAACACTCAAAAAAACTGACACGATTGTTATTCTTGGAAATGACCATTATGGTAATGCCATTGACATAAGTCTTCATCCATATACTCACTGGGAAACACCACTTGGAAAAGTTCCTGTTGATGATGATTTGGCCGAACGACTCGAAGTTTTAAATCTTCCTGAAACGGAGAGCCCAAATGAACACAGCATTGAAGTTCAGATTCCATTCCTTCAATATCTGTGGGATGATATTGCAATCCTTCCCATTACAGTCCCGACCGTCTCACTAGAGCGTTTGAAAGAATTTGGAGAATCCTTGCGGAAACTCAACGCAACCATTATTGCTACTACAGATTTCAGCCACTATGTGCCGCGGGATGTAGCGTCCCAACTCGATTCGGTTGCAATTGAAAATATTATTGCTTCCGATACCACAGGTCTTGAAAGAATTGTTAATGACTTAGGTGTTAGTATGTGTGGTCTCCACCCCGTTCTTGCATTAATGTTTGCGTATCCAAAAATGGAAAAAGAACTTCTAATGTATTATACCTCTGGTGACGTAAGTGGAGACAATTCATCTGTTGTGGGTTATGGTTCAATTGGATTTAGGTAGTTTTTTTATACCTTCTCGACTCCGCATCTAAGTGTTGGAATTCATAATTGCTCCGCTTGAAGCTATTTTAAACCAATTTGGACTTTTTGCCATTTTTGTGACAATGGTTCTAGAATCCGCACTTATTCCAATCCCTAGTGAAATAGTGGTTCCATTTGGTGGATTCTTGGCATCAAAGGGTTATTTTTCACTATTTACGCTAGTAATCGTAACAAGTCTTGCAAACCTCGTCGGCTCAATTATAGCCTACTATGTTGGAGTCAAAATGACCTGGATTCACAAAATTAAATTCCTTGAAGAACACCTCGAATTATCACAGAGAACGTTCGACAAACACGGGTTGAAAATGATTTTCTTTGGAAGGATGCTTCCTGCAGTCAGAACATTTATTTCTCTACCCGCTGGAATTGCCAAGGTTCCAATATGGGAATTCGCTACGCTCACATTCCTCGGCGCACTACCTTGGAATTTTGCACTCGGATACTTTGGATTCCTTCTTGGTGAGAATTGGGAACTCGTTCACTCGTATGGAACTTACATCACCATTGCAATTGTTTTAGCAATTCCAATTACTTACTTTCTCTACAAAAAATATGAAGAAAAGCTTCGCGAGTAATTGGTAATAATTTAAACTACAACTTTAACATTGATTTGAGGAGCCGTGGTCTAGTTGGTTATGACGTCGCTCTCACACAGCGAAGGCCGGGAGTTCGAATCTCTCCGGCTCCATCAAACTTTACTAAAGTTTGATCAAATGTCCTATCTTCACTGCGTTCGATAGGACTAACTCGTGCTGGTGAGCGTAGCGAACTGGCACTCGGTATCAACTGACGTCAGTTGCGGGGGTGGCAGAGCCTGGTCAAACAAGCTTTTAAGAAAAGCTTGACCAAACGACTTTTAAGAAAAGTCGACAAAATATATTTGCTGCGGGGGTGGCGGAGCATGGTCAAACGCGCAGGATTCAGATTCCTGTTCCTAGTGGATTCATGAGTTCAAATCTCATCCCCCGCATACAACCTTTTAGAAAAAGGTTGATCAAAAATTCAACTACGTTGAAAACTTTTAATCAAAATTTATAAACCCACTTGCCAACAACTAAAATGTCCGATGTAGCTGAACTCAAGAAAAAATTTAATAGTTTGAAGAAGAAATATCCTGAACTTCCAGATTTCAAGGAATTTTCACTAATCTTTGGTTTTCCAAAGGATGACGAATTTGACAGCGTTTTGCGTTTGTATATCTCAATGAAGAAAACCCCACTTAATGTTGCTCACTGGATTATAGGTCAGTTATCTCCCGTTGACACCATTTCTTCGCACGACAATAAATTTGCAAAAACAAAGAAAACGGAGCTTCTTGAGGCTATGAAAACTTGCATGGTAATTGATAAACAATTGTCTCTCGTCTCATTTGAATCGGCTCGAACTGATGACCCTGAAAAATTAATGGCTTCGGCAATTTCTCAAGCAGTTTCTGACTTGATGCCTCATGTGGAACTTTTTGAAGTAGTTCTTAGACTTTCAATGAACGGTTGGATGGAAGAAAGTAAAAGTGAAGAATACGGAGCATCTCGGTGATGAAATGCCTGCACCTAACTATGAACAAAAACATTTTACAGTTACTGTTTACATAGTGGATGAAAACCAACAAGTGCTTTTGATTAACCATCCTAAACTCAAAGTTTGGCTCCCACCCGGGGGTCACCTTGAACCAAATGAACTTCCAACAGACGGAGCAGTTAGAGAAGTGTTTGAAGAAGTTGGGCTAAAAATTTCTTTACCATCAACAGACCTCAAAGATGCTACCTTACTAAAAAACCCAGATTATCTTCTCGTTGAAGACCTACATAATCACAATCACATTGACATGATTTATGTTGTTCGAGTAAAACATTTTGAACCTAAACACGAATTTGAAATTAGTGAACACAGGTGGGTCAAAGAATCAGAACTCGATGACTTGAAAATGCCCTACAACGCAAGGTTCCTTGCAAAAGACGCACTAAAGAAGTTTTAATTTTTCTGTGGGTTCAAGACGCGCTTCAGTATCTGGACCGAGTCCAAGTGCTGTGATTGTTCCGGGTTCAACTTGGGTGTGCCCGGCATCCTTTACAAGATAACTTGCAATTTTCTTTTCAGTTGCCCACTTTAAGAATTCCATAATCTCTTCGAGCGGTGCGGTCAAAACTACTTTTTTTCCTCCCTCGCGCTCCCACTTATCAACCATTTCTGGGTCTTTTCCCTTAACCTTTTTGTAGGCGCCAATACTTGCATGAGATGACTGAGCGGCAATCTTGCCTTTCCCCATTGAGATATCTGAACGAACAATGATTACTTGCTTTACCATGTTAAGAAATTCCCCCCCACTATTAATTGGTCTCCCTCCGACCTTACAGTTACCTCTGGATTAAAATTATCTGGGATTGTTACAATCAGTTTTCCACAATCAACAACTAGGCATCTGCTTCCAGAAGAGAGTGATGCACAAATGTACATTTTATGGTCATCCCAGTCACATCCAAACCATCCTGTTGGCGTTACTACGTGCTGTGCTGAATCATAATTGAGTCCCGAAAGTTTTGCAATTATGGCAACATCATTTCCTTCTAGTAAAGATACTGGGATATAGGGAATCCATGGGTCTGACGATACAACAGGAATTCCAATATAGCACATGTCTCCGGGTGAACAATCCACTACCATTCCACACGTAGTGACTTGAACGGGTCCAGTAGAATATTCAAGTGTATCGACTTCACAATTATCACCCATCCACGTTGCAGTTCTTTGCTGAACCCTAAATACGTCATCCATTATTGGTTCTGCAGTTTTTTCAGCTTCCTCAAAAAAGTCTAAAATTCTCGTAAATTTCGTTTCTTCAGATTGAACAGACTCCTCTGGAATATTTTCAATGACATTTCTAAATTCACTGACACTTGCTTCCCCCCACATCACATTAATAGACTCATTCAAAACATCTGCCAAATATACTCCACATTCTTCATCATTTTCACAAACCTTTCCAACCTTATTCACATACTCTGTTGCAGCATATGCATAGAGGGTTGGGTCAAGGTTCGTTTCATAACCATATTTAATCAGTTTTTCGAGTTCAGAATCATAAATGTACGAGGATGTCTCATAGTATCCAAGTGTGCCGAGTAATGTAGTTGCATTACTTTTGAATGTGCTTCCAAAACTACTAAATTTTGACGATGAGAGTAGCGACTCATTGTAAATTTCTATTACCTCATCGGACGTGTCATTCATTAGATTTATCATATAGGGTGTGTATTTCACGCCGACAAAACTTCCATATAGTAGCTCATAAAAGTCTTCATTTTCTTCGAGGTATTCCATCCCTAAATCCAAGTCATATTGGTTTGAATAAATCATTCCCCGAACTACTGGATAAATTAACCTATGACGTATTGCAACAGTTTTTGCCCTTAATTTAAAAACTGTCGATAACGCACTTCTTACCCCAGTTATTTTAGGTATCATACTTAGAACTTCTAATTTTACGTTTCCCAGCGCCGTTGATTCAAAGATAATTTGTTTGCCCTTTACGGCACTTGCTACGCGTTTTGATACTCCTATAGCTTCAACTCCTACTGCTGCCGCAGCAACTGCACTATCGTATAAACCAGAAAGTGTTGTTCCAGCAGATTCCATTCTCTGTGGTGCGTATTGAAAACTCTCACATAATTTTCTATTTTCTTTACAATCGATTTCCAAGTTTTTACCGCTTTTTTTAGCTTCTTCTAATGACTTTTCCATATCTGTTAATGTATCATATGCTGCATCGGCTTTTCCTTCTGCTTTACTTGCTTGTTGTACGACTTCATCGGGTATACCTTCTTTGAAAGTTTCCTTAATTCCTTTCTTTAAATCTGCAGCCTCATCCAATGCGTTTTTCCCGCCTTGAACTATGTCTAAGTACTCATCAACATATTCCGCTTTCAAAATTATTTTGTCTCCGTCTTTGACGAATCTCTTTGCTAAATTTCTTAGGCCTTCAACACTTAACCCAATTTTTCCACCTTTCTTGAAAAGCGAAGTAGGTATTCCTTTCAAATCATATGCTGCTTTAGCGATTTGACCCATCATAATTATTGAACTCGTACCACTTGCTATTGTTCTGGTTAAACAATCCATTATTAGGTAACTTGACCCTGGTGGTGGTGCGGGCAATGTTTTCTGTGTCAACTTATCATCACAAACTATTGCGACATCTCTGGCAGCCGCCTCAACCGCCGGCTGTAAGTATATTGCTGGATTCGCAATTATTCCCGCAATTTTCCAGCCAATCATTAATAGAATTAATCCAGAAATGGTTTGTACAAGGAGTAATGGAACATAATGAATTGAAGTAGTTGGCACATAAGACTAAGACACCCTGTATAGAAGTAGTTTTCCTCAATCCCCTGTGGCATTTCTTATAAAAGTCATTCACCATTTGTTCTTGCGGGCCTGTAGCCTAGTCTGGATAGGGCGGCAGCCTTCTAAGCTGTAGGTCGCGAGTTCAAATCTCGCCAGGCCCATTCGAGCTTTTTCCCCGCTTTCCTAAAGGACTAAGCGCGGGATTTTAGAAAAAATCTCAACCAAAAATTCAACTTTATGAGAAAGAGGGAGGTATCAATTCGCCATTTTTCATCAAAAAGACTTATTTAGTGTGATTTCTAATTACTAATGCGGTTGGCTGATTTAATGGAGGTAGAAATTTGGGTGA
>JAAOXX010000013.1 GCA_018221025.1 Candidatus Altarchaeota archaeon
CATCAACAATGTGACTACTCTCGGACGCAGGAACAATACTGTGCATTAATGTCTCCCTCAGTTCTTTGTTTCGAACAAATTGAACTGTGTGGAAAGCAGCTGCAACCAACTCATCATAGAAAATTTGCCCAAGCTCTTCCAACTTACCCTTGAAAGTTCTTGGTTTTAGTATCACGTAGATTGTTTCACTAGGGGACCCATCTAAAATCACATAAGCCCTGTCCATTATCATATATGAAGCGTTATAGACCAAATCAATTGGAAAAACGTGGGAATTAACTCTAACCACCACAACGCCTTTTTTAGCATCCGGTTTAATAAATTCCATGTCAGTTGTCATAACTTTCCAAATACAAGAAGGTAAATAAAACTTGCGGACAGCATTGGGGCCGACGGAGTTTCCCCCTCAAATTTCAAAGACATTAATAGGAAGAAACCAAATGTCACAAGAAGGGCTGAGAAAGCCTGTTGTGGATAAAGGATTAGAACTGGAATGGTTAAAATAGCAAAAATTTGAAGGACCTTCTTTATTTTTGTTCCAATAAAATAGACTAAAAACACGGCAGGCAATGCACTAGCCCCAAGAAATTCCATGAATGGTGCCAAAACTACTGGGAGTATAAGCCCAATACTGAATTTAGGTTCAAACTTGAATTTTCGAGTCAAAATCACTTCAATCAAGGTTATTACGAAAGAAAGTATTAGGAAGGCAAAAAGAGGTAGTAAAAACCTTGAAGTATTGCTCGGGTGAACCAAGGTACTAAGTGCAAAATAAAATTTAACATCGCCAGCTTTCCAAAAATCAAGTAGCCAGAGACCAATTGCAACTAGTAGAGAAACCAAGACGAATATTAAGTAAAAGAATAGATTCCCTAGTTGAGTTTTTCTGAAATACACTAAGTTTAGTATGATTGATACTCCAAGCATTCTCAAAATCAACGAATTTGGTATTTTTTTGTGTTTAAAATCACTATAGGATGCGATAATTGAAAAAAGCACTATAACTGGAAGAAACAAAAGCAATTCAGCACTTAGCATCTAAAGACACCTTGTTTTTTCCGTTCGGTAAGAATATACTAATATTCGTATATGTTAAATTTGGGGCAAAGGTCAGTTGAGTCTCATTCAGGTATGTAACACCAAATAATTGAGTGACTGAAACAGTAATATTGCAGGTGGTTTCAAAATCGAGAATATTACGGAAACCAAGCTCAATAGTACCATTTCTACCCCCAGTCGGGAGAACTTCACCTTCATAGACTTTCAGACTGATAGGTCCGGCTTGATTGGGGGATGGTTTGAAGAACATAAAGAGTGAAAATACAACAATTAACGCAGTTAATATATCTAATTTCCTCATAAATCCATTAAAACCAGTAGTTTAAAATATGGACAGGTGTACTGAACCGTAATGCGATTTAAGCACGGTTTAGTTGCACTTTTGTTCTTATCACTTATGTACGTTGGATACGCAGAAATCGCAAAGGTTGACATAATTTATCCAAATGCAAGCAATGCAAGGTCGTTGCAGGGTATGTCTACAGGCAGTGGAGGCTCATGTGGAGTAGATTCACCTCAAGATATCGCAAGTGTTTGTGACTATACTTACACATTTGCCAAAAATTACGATACTGAAGGAACTTGGCAGGCTAAAGTTTACACATACACAAAGGAGTGTTTTACAGGAAGTACTTGTGACGTGGGATGGTCGCATATAAGTGGTTGCGATACATCTTGTAATACTGCACAAGGTGAGTGGTGCTGTCAGCTTACTGAAACAGGAACTGCATTTACTATTTTTACTATAAATTGGGATGGGGTTGAGGCTGATTGTACAGGTTATGGGAAATCGTGGTCGAGTACTGGCTCCTTTTGTTGTGGGGATGATGGAAGCTCAGAGGACGTAGAGTCTTCAGGATCAGGTTATGAATGTTGTATTAATTCAGAATTAATTAGTAGTGGTGCAATGGATAGCACCGACCAATTCCTTTGTTTAGACGGTTTAATTTATGGTTGCGGTGGAAATGCTGGGGCTGGAAGTACTGAATCGGGATGTACGAGAGTAAGCACATATTATTGTGATGGCGACGGAGCAGGAATAAATACATGGAAAAGTCAAATTGCTAATGGTGTCGCTTCTGATGACTGTGATGGAGACTCTTGGGACCCATACGGTGAAGGACACAATACCAATGATGATACTGAAAGTTGTCTATACAGTAAAATAAATTATGACCATGGTAGTGGAACCGCCAACCAAGACTTATCATGGAGGTGCAGTCAAAATTATGGTCCATACATTGCAGACTGTTCATTTTCACAAACAGACGAATCATTTAATGTAAATATTGAAGTCGCAGATGAAGTAGATAATTATACATCGGGTGGTTATGTCATAAGAATTGGCGACCATAATACGGTAAGTGATAAAACCGATTATACTGATTCGGCGTATCCAGGAACCCTGTTTTACAATCAATCAGCGGCTGAATACAGCGGAGCTGATGCAAATGAAGGAACCTA
>JAAOXX010000003.1 GCA_018221025.1 Candidatus Altarchaeota archaeon
AGCTTTTGGAACCGAGTGAAACGAGGTGAGAAAAGATTGAGAAGGTAAATAAAACTTATTCTTTTGGTCGAGATTATTTTCCTTTGGGTTTATCCTTGGGTTTGTCCTTTCGAATTCCCCTAACTGCACCACTCTCATTTAGTGTATTGCACAACTTGGAAATTGCACGGTCAACGTCCTCAAGTCTCTTTAGACCAACTAGTACACATTTCCCACTTGAGAAAACTAAGAAAGTTGCGGGCGGGTCATATATTTTGAAAGTCAGTCCAGGGAACAATTCAGGAGAGTAATAACTATCATACACTTCATGAACAAAGTGTTCAAGGTTTATTTCGACATGTGTATCAAGACTCAAAACAAGGTTCTGAATCTCGATGTCAACATTAGTAATTTTGATTCCCAGTTTTTCTTTGGCTTCAGCCTTAAACCCATTAATTGCATCGTGCATCTGGTCAAAGCTTTTCACACCGGCAAGAACGGACTTACCATTTCTGAAGAGTAGAAAAGTGTAACCTGCTCTTTTTCTATAGATTGCACCTGGAAAATTACTTGGGTCATAATCAGCACCAAGAATTCTTGAGATTTCTGGAAGCTTAAAACTGACATGGAAATTTAAGCTGGCAACTAGATTCTGAACATCCCTACCAACATCTGCTAGTTTAACTTTGACTGTCACAGGAAACCATGATTCTTCACCTATTTAAATATTAACTTAATAATTTCAGTTTCAGATGTATTTCAAGACCTCTTTAACTGGAGCAGATGGAGATAAGTACTCGTCTTCAGCCAATCTTGGACAAGAAGCAATAATCCAGAAATCCACTTGAAAATTGTTAATTTCATTAGTTATGGTGTCTCCAACAACAGTAATAACCGTTTTACCGAGTTTTTCTAGCTTCTTTTTTACGAGCTCTGCTTCCTTAGGGTAGGATTGACCTGGTTTCGCACCAATCAGAACTCCGACTTTTTTGGCAGTGAAAAGTACGGCCATTGGAAATTTTGGGGCTTTGGCCTCATCACCATTCCAATTGAATGCGGGTTTTCCAAGAGCTGCAACTGCATTAGCATGGAACAGACCATCCGAACAAACCACGAACCCATCAACATCACCCACAATAGATTTTGCAGCCTCTACATCGCAGCCAGTTATCTGAGATTGGTGAGTTGCCATGAATTCTGGAGAGCCTCCAAGAACAACAGTCTTACCATTTGACTCGAGAAATTCTTTATACTGCATATAAGTTTCTCTGAATTGGATTACATAAACTAGACCAACTTTACTAAATGATGGAATAAATTTCGGATTCCTTCCCCTAACTTGAATTTCAAAGAAATGGACCCCATCTCCGTATTTTGGAAACTTGATGGGTTCGCTGTGTCCAAAATTAAAAATCGCCTCAGCATCATACTTCTTGAGTAATTCAAGTGGGACATCACAAGCACCATAACACGGATTGGATACAAAAATCGGATTCGGAATAACTTCCCGTAAATCAACAGCATGAGGCATCACCCCAGCAGGCAAGAGGCAAATCACAGTGTGGTACTTCTTTTCAGAAACCACGGCCTTAATATCATCAATCGGAAAATCAATCACAAACTGGCTATTCTGAATCGTTTAATAAGCTAACTACAGTGTGTCCAAGGTCGGAAGGAGTGGAAAGTGCATCCTTCATTGTAGTTTTTTTGCGCTCATCATCTAAGAACCAAGTAGCTTGAAATGCCTTCATCTTGCGGGCCCTCAACTCTTTAATTACACTCGACTTATCGTCAACAAATAAATTCAATTTCATTTCAGCAGCCATTTCAATCTTATCATAATCACTATTAACAGTCATAATTCGTGTTCGGGGGAATTTTGCAATTTTTTCCCTTTGGTATTCGTCCCCAACGGTAATCACAAAAACTTCACCACCGGATGCAACGATAAAATCTGCAATTCCACGAACTTCGGAGCTGATAAATTTTTCAATATCTGTAAAAAGCATTCGAGTCACTTCTTCTTGGCCAAAACTCTTTGAAAGCTCTCTGTGTAAAACTCCTATATCTTTTCGCCCATAATTTCCTTGAAAAACTTTTTTCACACTCAAATCATCTTTTGAAAGTTTTGAATCCAAGTGCGCAATATACGCATTCGTATCAAAAATCACACGGTCAAGGTCTAAGCCTATCTTAATATTTTCCATAGTTCTTCCCCCAGTTTTTTTGGATTGTGCATACAGTCACTTTCTGCAACATCTACCGCAACAATCCTCTTGTCCGTCACATCAAGAGGTACATTGTGTTCGGGACTCTGTGATATTATGTAGTCTGGCTTTACAAACCTTTCAATTTCTCGAAGGTAGTCGGACGCCTTGAATCCCTCAACAATAGGGTAATCATTTTCAATTCCCATTATGAAAACCTTGGTTGGGACTTTGTTTATTGCGCGGACAACTTCATCACAGACCAAGTGTGACAATATACTGGTGTAGATACTTCCAGGACCAATAATAACCGAGTCACAAGACGCGAGTAGTTCAAGTACTTCTGGATTTGTCTTGACTTCGGGTTCAATCCACATCTTCTGAACCCTGCCTTTTGAATCATCCAATTGAACCTCACCGAATACTCGTTTACCATCAATAGTTGCAACTAAGTCGCAGAGTTCAGTAAATTGAGGTATGATTCTTTGAGTAACACCCATTGACTCGCGGTATTTGTCAAAACCCTCAACAAAACCGAACTTGTTAATTAGGTCAAGAATTGCAAGATTTCCAAGAGCGTGTCCTTCGTATCGAGACTCCATTGTAGCTGCAAGGGCCCTATTAGAAATCGTGTCAATGACTCTTCGGAAATCACCAATTGCAGGTATCTTAAATTTTTTGCGAAGAATCCCAGTACTGCCGCCATTATCAGTGGTACTGACAACTGCTGAAAAATCTAAGTTCTTCAATTTTAGGGCCTTAAGCGTTGAACTCAATCCCTTTCCCCCACCAAAGCAAGTAATCATTTAACCACCTTAGTCTGTTTAACATACATTTTTTTCCCATTTGGAAGATTTTTATCAACTATGGTCCCTGGACCAACAACTACATCTGCACCTAAGAAAATACCTGGCATGGTTTTTGAGCCAACTCCAACTCGTGCACCCTCACCAGTGGCACAACCAAAGTGACCCCTACCAGTACTTCGTTTCTTTCGCTTGACAACTGAGACTACTACTTTCTTATCGAAGCGTCGATTAGCAACAATAGTTCCAAAACCAAACCAAGTCCCTCTTCCAAGAACAGAATCGCCAACAAAACAGTGATGAACTTTTGATTCAGGGCCCATTAAACTTCTTGCAACTTCACTGCCAAATCCGACAACAGACCCCATTTCAATTGAACTCTGTCTCACAAGAGACGAAGTCCCGACAAACGCCCCTTTTCCAATATATACAGGTCCTTGAATCGTCGCATCTGGTGCAATGGATGCTCCCTCTTCCACAAAAACATTTCCAGAGAGATTTGCACTCTCAGAAACATCCCCCTTAATCTTGTTTGGAATCTCATCGAGAATCCGTTCAGTAACGGATAAGGCATCCCATGGATACTTGAGGCTTGGAATCTCTTCCTTCGGAATAATTTCAAATTTTGCAGGATTATCTTTCAAATAAGTGGATAGGGCTTTTTCAAAGAAATACTGTTTTTTTGAACCCCTGGGAATCATCGTTTTTACGAAGTCTTGACTAAGTCGATAAATTGAGTTAACAATGGTGTCCGATTTTGGAACCTTGGGTTTTTCATCAATACTTGTTACACGGTCGCCTTCAATTTTTGCAACACCATAGTCTTTGGGATTCTTGACCCGAGACAAGAGAAGTTTTGTTCCTCTACCCGAAGTCAATTGCTCAAATGCAAAGGGACTGAATTGATGGCCAGATGCAACAATCACATCGTCCCCATAATCCCTCGCACCAATTAAAATTGCATCCCACATACCTCTTGGTTTATCCTGTACTCGAAATTCCAGTTGTTTGTTTATCGAATAGTTTTTGATAGTTTTACTCACACACCCCCCGGGTGACTCAATGACAACAACTTCTTCAACAGCACGCGGAAGGTTATTGATTGTTCGAACAATCAAAGGCTTCCCTGCAATCTCAAGGAGGGACTTATGACACTTATTAAGGGGCCAGAATCGCGAAGATTCACCGCCTGCTAAAATTACGGCACGCATGTTATACGTGGGCCCATTCATTAAAAATACTTTCCCGCCTTGCGGGACTTCCCAAAAACAGGATTAGGCAAAAATATAAAACACAAAAACCAAGGATTGATGCCCGGCTAGACTGGGGGGATGACGTCCCTTACTCTGCAAATCGTCGTTGGTAGGGTCGAAGCTTGGGGGAAGGAATACACTGCTCGATGGACGCGGCAGATTACGGGGCGTCGAAGCTCTGCACTGTGGTGGCTCAACGAGTGCTGGAATGAGCCAGATCCGGAAGGAAGCAACTCCAGGTGCTTTGTGGGGTGCCCGCAGCTCTCCCGTTTACGGGAGGACGCGGAGTGGAGTTCCGCTCTGAAGCCAATATTGGGAAAGAATTTCGACTCTTGGGTGCGCCGGGCACCTATTCTACTTCGGATAATCAATAAAAACTCAGTCAATGTGTACATGTGTGGATTTCATCAAACTTGGTCGAACTCGTGAAAAAATACCAGCGCTTGGTATCGGTACTTATTGGGGAGATATGGGTGAAAAACATACGGTTGCATCCGACAATGAAAAGACCAATTCCTTGAAGAAAGCAATTGAAATGGGGTACACACTCATAGATACTGCCGAATCATATGGGATGGGACACTCAGAAAAAATTGTGGGAAGGGCAATTAAAGAATTCACAAGGGATGATTTGTTCATTATTACAAAAGTTTCGCCGGAAAACGATGGATTTGTGAGCCTAATAAATGCCGCTAAAAACAGTATGAAAAGGCTTGGAACGCATATTGACCTCTATCTATTGCACATGCCGCCTAAAAGACCAATGGCTGAAACCATACGAGCTCTTGAGACGGTAGTAGACATGGGAATTTCAAGACATATTGGTGTGAGCAATTTCAACGAAAAACAGATACAAAAGGCATTTTATTCAACTAAACGATATGACCTAGTTGCAAATCAAAGCGAATTAAGCCTTATTCAGCAAAATACTGAGACTGTTGAGTTCTGTGAGGATTTCGGAATCACATACATGGCGCACCGCCCATTGGGAAGCGGAAAAGCTTTCAAGCACCCCGGATTTTTGGAATTGAAGCGCGTAGCAGATAAACTCAAAAAAACGCCGGCACAAGTTGCACTTAGATGGGTATTGGACACAGGAGCAGGGGCAATTATAGGCTCAAATGATGCAAAACATCAGAAAGAGAATCTGGGGGCATTGAACTGGACTCTCGAAAAGGATTGGGATTTGCTTAGAGACAGTTTTTTAAGTAAATAATAACCCATAGAAATGTTAACAGTAATACGGTGGGGCCATGGTCTAGTCGGTTATGACGTTGCCTTGACATGGCAAAGGTCCCCGGTTCGAATCCGGGTGGCCCCACTAAACTTTTTAAAAAAGTTTAATCAAAACACAAAATTGATGAATCGAAGTTAATCAAAAACTACAAGTGTCGAATTCACCCCTCGTTTATCGTAGTAAAATGTTTTAAACACTTATGAAAAATCGCTGTATGATTGACGAAATGGCGTGGAAAAATCTCAGGGAAAATTTAAGCGCAAGAAGGTCCATCGGCATGGTAGACAGATTTTTCAATGAAGAGGATTCAAAGAGGCTGAAAGTTGCATATCTCACATTAAGGTTTATTGATGATGGTGTAGATATTCCATGGACTGGCGCTGTTGACGAAAAGGACCCACGACAGGAATTTCTAAACCAGATAAATGAAAGTTTACCGATTATTGAGGACCAGATAAATGGGGCTTATCGAACACATCCAGATACTCAAGATTTAATTCGGAAAGCGAACGAGGTTCTTGAAAGCGAAGACCCAATTGATGAATTGGTTGAAGAAAGTAACACTGATTTGACGCTTGCAACATTCCTTACGGCATATGGTAGTTACAATCAAACATTTTTTGGAATGTACTATATGACTGAATTTATTGAAGGTATGCAGGCAGACCTTGACAAAGAAGGCGGGTTGTTCAACCAACAAGAATTATTCAAATATTATGAACAAATCCAAGCAATTCCAATTATGATTGGATACAGAGCAATGGGAATTGATTTTGAAAATGACTTGCCTAAAGGAATGAAATATCAAGAACTCTACGACGCAATGAATTATGTGTCTCAAGGAATTATGTTGGTCAAGGGTTGCCGCGGCAAAGAATTAGTTGAAGATGCGGAGATGGACCGCGTGTATATTGCATCTGAAGAACTAGAATCAGTTACAGTAACCAAACAAGATGGAACCACGTCCGTAGGATTGAGTGTGGAAGACTTCAAAGCCACGGTATTTAGGGATTATTCATACTTTGATGCGTCAGGCATAACAGAAATGAAGGAGTCTGAAAAGTATCAGGATTCAATTGCAAAATTGCAGAGTATTGTTAGGGATAGGGTTCACAGGGCGCACGCCTACTTCGTCATGTCTTCAGATGCGATTAGTCGGCTTCCAAATGATGGTACACTTGGAGATTCAAAGCGATTTCTCGGGGCATATGGTTATCAAGCAAAGAACTGGTCTCGGGAGCTCGCCAATAATGAATACAATCCACTCAACCCAGAATTGGAAACTGGATATGTCGACTTAGAAATGTCAACAAAAGATAAAATTGCATTGGGACTCAAGACAAAACTATTAGGAAATGTTCCATTGGTAACTGAAAAAGTGAATAGCCGAATCCTAAAAAATATATTCGATTGGGGTTTCTTGGATGAACAAAAAAGCAACGAAGCGTTTAGTTTATTGAGAGCTAGTGCACAATACAGTTAGAATAAATACTACAAAAGCTCTGGGATTCTATGGCACTAGAATGGGCTTCGGCCATAATTGAAACTCCTTATTTGATTGTGCCAATTATTGCATGGTTGTGGGGGCGGGCTAAGTTCCCTCAATTCAAGTGGAATAAAATTGCTGCAGGAGCATTAATGACATTCGGCGGTAAAATGCTTGGAACACTTATTTTGGCAATGGGACCATTCCTTGCAAATGAATGGATGGCCTGGCCTGGAACAATCATAAGTTTGGTTGGAACTGTAAGTTTAATTATGGGTTTAGGAATAATAGGATTCTACACACTCTATGGTGCGCTACTCACTTGGAAGTCAAACGCATAACTTCTCTCGCGGCATCAGTCCACATCTCTTCTGTATTTGATGCAAGGTGTGGAGTCGCAATAAGATTCATGTGTTCTAAAATTAATCCTGAATATGGCTCTTCTGGAAAAACATCTAGTGCAGCACCATACATGGTTCCAGATTTTAGTGCATCAAAAACTGCCTCAGTATCTACAACCCCCCCTCGTGAAACATCAATAAGAATTCCTTTGAATTTTGAAATGAAGTCGTTGTTAATTATTCCCTTGGTTTCTTTAGTCAAAGGAACGTGAATTGAAACTATGTCTGCACCGAGCAATTCATCGAGGGATTTCACAACCAATTCGGATTTAACATAAGGGTCATATGCCAAGAGTTTGCACCCGAGCCCATTAATAACTTTTGCAAGTTCTTTTCCAATAATACCCAATCCAACAATCCCCCAGGTTTTCCCACTAAGTCTCTTCCCCTCCGGTCTAAGCCATTCTTGAACTCTCGATACAGGAAGTCGCCTAAGGAGAGTTATTGCTGAAGAAACGCAAAATTCTGCTACGTCAATTGCACCCGCAGGAACTCTATGAAAATTAATTTCTTTTGATTTCAAAAACTCTTCATCAATATTATCCACTCCGTGTGAAACTGCAATGACCGTGTCAATCCCTTGTGGCAAAGTATCTTCATTCACTCCTTCGGGGTATCTAACAACTAAAACATTTTGATGATTGTCTTCAAGTGAATGGATAAATGATTCTGGAAATTCACCGCGAAGCTGAACCATTCACAAAACAGCCATGGAAGGTTATATTAATATCCAAAATTAACCGTGACGTGTTTGGGAAGCTATCAATTGAAAAAAGTCATAAGAACACTCATTTTTCTGTTGAAAAGAAGAGAGGGTACTTCGTGTATAAGCGAGACAAGAAAACAGTGAAGCTTGTTTCAAAATCACTTGAGCTCGAAGTCAGGCCCTTGATACCAATAAATTTACCAGACAGAATAACCGATACATTCATGGTTAGATATTCATCACTCCATATTGGTCCTGGAGAAAGCACTATTGTGTTTTTGAAAATACCAATTGAGATTGGGGTATTTTTCCAGGGGGAATCCATTGACACATTTGGATTCAGTAAGGAAGAATTTGTATTGTATGGTCCAGTTGATGGAGGCTTGGTTGCAAGAAATGTAAGGGGGGAAGTTATTGAAAACCCTAATGAAAAAGGAGACGGTAAATCAGCCATAATTCCTTTACGAATTAAAAACTACTTGAAAGACGCAGTGAAGGCTTCGCGTCTCTTATTGAATACTAAATTTTTAGAAGTTTATTACAAAGACAATCTCGTTGCAACTGAAATGGTTAAACTTGACTTACATGGAATTCCAAGAGTTCGATATATGAATAGGAACTATTTCAAAGGCATGACTAAGATAAAGGCCAAGAAGCAGGTCTTGAAGAAGGAAGAGGTTTCGAAAATGGAGTGGGGAGTATGATAGATATTGCAGCAATATTAGCTAGTGAAAAGGCGATTACAGTAATTACAGGAATTGTTACTTTCATAATTGGAATCCTCATCATCAAGAGGCTTGAAAAAGTATTTGAGCGTGGTTTCAGGCGTAGTATGCCAAAAGGGATGGCAAAAAGTGTTTCAAGATTAACATACTATGGAATGGTGTTCCTTGTAAGTTTAATTGCATTGGATGCTGGTGGATTCAAAATTGAGAGTCTCTTGTTAGCAGGAGGAGTGATGGGTGTCGCAATAGGTTTTGCAAGTAAAACTACAGTTTCTAATTTGATTTCAGGACTGTTTCTGTATGTAGACAGACCTTTTGACATAGGAGACAGTGTTGATTTTGAAGGAGTTGGTGGAACTGTTCAAGATATTACACCACTCAGTACACGAATTACAACTTGGGATGGTCCTATGGTCAGGGTTCCAAATGAAACTGTGTTTAATTCAAATATTAAAAATTTCAAAAAGGTTGTAGTGAGACGATTCGAATACAAAATCGGAGTAAGCTACGATTCAAACATAGACACGGCAATGAAAACCATTGAGAAAGTTTTACAAGATGAACCATATGTTTTGAAGGAACCCGCAGTAAGTGTGTTCATGAGTAATATGTTGGACTCATCAATTGAAATAACTGTGAAGGCATGGACGCCGGCTTCAAAAAATTATTCAGTAAAAACTCAAATACTTAAAAAATTCTATGACGCATTAACAAAAGCAAAGATTGAAATTCCATATCCGCAGATGGATGTTCACTTAAGAAAGTGAAACTTAAGAAAGTGAAATCTTGAAGAGATGAAATCTTTGAAAGACGAAGTCTTGAAGAGATGAAATCTTTGAAAGACGAAGTCTTGAAGAGATGAAGTTAACCCAATAGTTTTTGCAGCCAAGACTTTTTTGGGCTTCGCTTTCCATCGGCGAGTGCAACTATATCTTGAAGTTCAGATTGGGTAGGAACTCCTTTTTTTATGATGGGCCTTACATCTCCAAATACAACAAATGTTGGTACACTTGAAACGGCATATCGTTCAGACCAATTCTGTCCACTTTTAGTTGAAGTATCAAGTTCAGTAAATTTCATTCCACTTTCACTGGAGAATTCTTTTAGAACTTTCTTTGCCATGGGACAATGTGGGCAAGTTCGACTAGTGAGGAGTTCAATTTTCACTGCCACCGCATCACCATTTCTTTAATGAACGATACATCTTTGACCCCAACAAAGCTGTCTACAACTTTTCCATTCCTTAGTAAGTAGACTGCTGGAATTCCTTGGACTCCGAATTTTCTGGCTTCATCAGGACTCTTGTCCGTATTAATTTTAACTAAGAGGAAACTCATCTCACTTGCAAGTCGTTCCAGAACCGGTCCTAAAATTTTACAAGGAGGACACCAGTCTGCATAGAAATCAATCACGACCACACCCTTCTGACTATCCCTTTTGAATTCATTCACACCAGTAGCGTAAACAACAGTTTTAAGTGGTTTAGATGCAGTTTCTTTTATCTTTTCAACGTTGTTTTTTCGAATTTCACTTAGATTATCCATGAGACAAAAGTGTACTTATAATTTATAAAACAATTGCCTTTCACCGTTTTATTTTTAGAGTTGACCCCTTAGTTTCATAGCTTCAACTACGCATTCAACAGCAAGAGAAATTGCAGCAACACGCATACTTTTTTTCTGCTCCTTGTATTTCTTATGAACTTGTGTGAATGCACCATCCATAACAGTCTTCATTTTTTCACGAACTTCTTTTTGAGTCCAGTAATATCCCATTCTGTTTTGGACCCACTCAAGATAGCTGACAGTAACTCCGCCTGAATTAGCAAGCACATCAGGAATTACAATCTTTCCCTGTTCTTCAAGAATCTTATCGGCATCTGGAGTAGTTGGACCATTTGCCAACTCAACAATTAATTTAGCTTCAATATCTGCCGCATTGTTTTGATTAATTACATTTTCAATTGCGCATGGAACAAGAATACTCACGGGCAGTTCCAAAAGTTCTGCGTTCTTAATTTCTTTTCCGGGTCCTTTCACTTTTCCAGTCTTCAATTTAGTCGCTCTAATTTTCTCAATATCGAGACCTTGCTCATCATAAATTCCACCCTTCGAATCACTCACTGCAACAACTTTGAACCCATGATTTGAGAAAAACTTTGCGGCGTAGTAGCCAACATTTCCAAATCCTTGAACGGCAACCCTCTTACCCCTAATTTCAAATTCTTTTATTGCATTAAGTGTAGCATAAAATCCACCAAGACCCGTAGCTTCAGTTCGTCCCTCACTTCCACCCAATTCAATTGGTTTTCCAGTTAATGCCCCGGGTTCTTTTTTGCCGCGCATCGTCTCGTATTCATCAATCATCCAACCCATAATCGTAGGATTTGTGTTTACGTCTGGTGCGGGGATATCTGTATTTTGACCAAATAGTGAACCAAGTGAACGAACGAATCCACGAGAAAGACCTTCAAGCTCTCCCTTAGAAAGTTCTTTTGGATTGACAATAATTCCGCCTTTTCCTCCACCGAATGGAACACCTGCAACTGCATTCTTCCAAGTCATCCACATTGAAAGTGCCTTCACCTCTTCAACACTTACTTGTGGATGGAATCTAATCCCTCCTTTTGCTGGGCCCCTTGCAGTATTGTGCCAGACTCGGTAGGCTGGGTAAACATCAACGCCACTATCAGTTTTTAGTAGGATTCTGCTTTCTGTAACACGCTCAGGGTATGAGAGTGCATCTTTTGTGGAACTATCAATATCTAAAACTTCAATAACGTCGTCCAATTGTCGTAGAGCATTTTCCCAAGGATTCATTTTAGTCATAGTGAGATAACGGGTTATAATTTATAAAAAAGCTGTTTAGCTTTGATTCAATCCGAAGAGGTATGCTGAATCAGCAGCAATGGAGCCTTCACCCACTGCGGTGGCAATTTGGTGGAAAAGATTGCTTGCATCCGTAATATCTCCTGCCGCAAAAACACCATCAATATTGGTGGCTTGATTTTTTCCAACTTTAATAAATCCCCTTTTATCTCTGTCTAATTCAAAATTAGTTGTAAATGGAATCAAGGGTTCAAATCCAATTTCAATGAAGAGTCCACCTAACTCTAAGGTTTTTCCAGTTTTCAACTTAACTCCTTCTAATTTTTCTTTTCCAAGAATTTCGACAACTTCATCACTGAAAATAAACTCGGTCTTTCCGTTTTCTTTCATTTTCTTTATGTAGGCAGATTGCATTCTGAAAAACTTGTCGCGCCGGTATATTACATAAACTTTGGAAGCAAACTCACTGAGAATTAATGCAGCCACACCGGCAGAGTCTCCCCCGCCAACTACTGCAACAACATTGTCTTTGAAAAAAGCACCATCGCAAGTAGCACAGGAACTTACACCTTTTCCATGAAACTCATTTTCACTCCGTATTCCGAGTTTTCGGTGCTTCAGTCCATGGGCAATCAAAACTGTTTTTGCAGTAATCTTTGTATCCCATTCACTCGTTAATTCAAAACTATCTCCTTTTTTTTCAACACTCTTTATCTTTTCCATTTTGAGTTCGGCACCGAGTCCCTTGGCATGTTCTTCCATTTCTTTTCCGAGCTTTGCGCCATCAACCAGCTTGAATCCAGGATAATTCTCAATAAATGGGTTTTCAGTCATTAGACCGCCCATAACATCGCCAAAAACTATAGACTTCATATTGTATCGTTGCGCGTATATCGCAGCAGTTAGCCCCGCGGGACCGGAACCAATTATGGCTAAATCATACATAACTTGTTGTACAAGTTATAATTTATAAGACTTCTTGGGAAATCAATGGAATTTTCATTTTCACTGCTTTTGGTTCCATATTTATTTTTAAACTATAAACTTTTGAACCATTTCCACCATCGACGTATCCCGATTTCAAATCCCCGTACATCTCACCATCAACACCAAAATCAAAGCCTTGTTCACTCCTAATTTCAAGTGTTTTAATACCTCGAATTGCCTCAACACCGTCAAGATAAATGCTTCGATTTAGCTTGTTTGAAATTTTCAAAAGTTCCATCCGAGAAGATCCGTATTCACCCGATTTCACATATAAGAGTGAAAACTTTCCATCAAATGCACTTTCACCCTCAATTTTAATTTTTCCCCCGCCGGTTGTAGTGGTATTAAGGGTTTGTGCAGCCCAAATATCTTGACCGTCAATTTCAAAATAATCTCCAACAGGAGTCCAAGTTGGTTCCCCATCATACCTACTAAGTTTTTCAATATCCCCTCTAGCAATAACTGTCAAATCTGTAGGCTCTTGAGTTAAAATTGCCGTCATTCCCCTTAAAACATATGCAATTGGACCAATTCGCTTGAGCTTATTCCAGAATCCTGTCATTTCTCCAGCCTTAGCAATAACGTGCATGTGGTGACCAATATATGAGTGTCTTTCAAGCTCGTGTCCATCATCACCAACGGCCGTATAATGTAGCGCATCCATGTCTCTTTCAATAAACTTTCCTTCCTTAATTGCGCCCATGGATTTTTCCCAAATTTCCAAGGCTAGTTTGTTTGGAACCTTGTCTAAATTCGTATAACCTTCTTGATTATCAAGAACTGAAATGGCAACGTCGTTACCAGTTCCAGCAGGAAGAGGTATTAAGTAACGCTCATATTCTTGGGCAACTTCTGCAACTTTCAGGGTTCCACCATCACCCGCATGTGAAATTATACTTGTAATATCGTTATATTTTCCCGACTTGAATCCTTCTCGCAATTGGTCTGAAAAATCACCCTCTTCATTAAGAACAACAACTTCGCCGAGTTCCTTAAGTTGCTCAAGTTGCTCATCACTCAAAGATTTGAAGGGACTTACCGCAACTAGGTATTTTTCTGGTTTAATTAATTCATCTGTTATTTCTTGAGAGTAGCTAGATTCCATAGACTCTTGTCACAAATGGATTTATATTATTTGCCTTAATAGGTTTCGTCATTTGCTATAAGCAACAGTCTTTCTGAGACCTAACTGGTACAACAAACGAGCCCTTGACTTCAGATAAAACGGTGGTTTTTGGGCTAACAAAGAGGTCTTTTGCGAGTTTTTGGACATCGTCTTTACAGGAACTGAAGAAAACGGCGCTAACTTGACCTCTGGCTTCAAAACCAAAGACAAAGCCGGACGTTCCATTTAACTTATCAAGTGATGATTTTCCTTCAACTAAAACAAAAATAAAGTCTGTTTTATCCGGGTTTAATCCTGAAATCTTCTTCAAGACTCCGTTTTTTTCAAGTTTTTTTAGACGCAGACAGACTGCTGGTTGAGTGACTCCAAGTTTCTTTGATAATTCACTCTGAGACATATTTGGATTCTTTGAAAGCATTTCCAATAATTTCCAGTCTGAAGAATCAAGCACAAAAGGTATTGGCGTTTCGCTTTATAAAGTATAAGCAAGCTAGAATAATTTCTTAATTAAACCTATTACACCTTGGTCCCATTGGACTGTATGAGTGATGCCTTTCTCATTCAGAATTTCATTTCTGTGTTTTTCATACCACTTATATGATTCAAGCAAAGATTTCTGGCTTGATTTCTTGGGCTTCCATCCTACACCCGTTAATTTGTCAACTGAAACAAAATGGTCTTTGTCCATAGTTTCATATGCCCAAGCGTATAGTGGACTTAGTCTAAGTTTATCAAGAATTCTCAAGGGAGTTTTAACCAGCCACGAGGGGAAGTGAATTAGTTTCCCTTTGCCGCGGTATTTGAGTAGTGTCAATAGATGGTCATTCATAGTTCCGAATTTGACCGCGCCGACATTGTAGACATCATTAGCCTGTTTTTTTGGAATCCTTGAAACCAGATAAATCGCTTCAGCGAGGTCATCAACATCGAGGAGTTGATACCTGTTATTTCCATTTCCAATTACAGGCATATTCTTTCCATCAAAAATCCAGTCAAATAAAACCGAGAAAATTCCCAGTCTAACTGTGCCTACAAATGTTTTTGGTCGAAGAACTGTTACCTTCATATCGTCTCTGTATTCCGTACAGAGTTTTTCTGCCGCAACTTTGCTGTCACCATGTGGTCCGACTGCGGGCAAGTGAGCATCCTCATAGATTGGATGGGTTTTTGGAATTCCATATACTGCAG
>JAAOXX010000014.1 GCA_018221025.1 Candidatus Altarchaeota archaeon
GACTAATTGCAATCTTCGCATCATTGCTTGCGATACTTACGGGTAGCTTTGCAAATATCATTGTTGCTATCTCGAGTTTTGTTGGATTAGCTGTTGGGACCAGTTTCCTTATGGCAATCTTCTCACTTGCAATACTCTCCGTATTCCTTGGACAAATTACTGTGACTGCAGGAGTTGCAAAAACTACAGTGGATTCGGTTCAGAAGGCAGTGACTGGTGCGCTAGTTCTTACCAATTTGGCGGATGCAACTAAGCAACAGGACAAGCAGCGGTAGGGTGTTTCAAATGAGGAACTTAATCTTAGTTATTCTAATTACGTCTATGCTTCACTTGCCAGCATTGGCTCAAACAGCTTCTGATGAGGATATTGAAATTATGGGGTTTAACCTTAATGAAATTGTGGACCCAATGATTGCGGGCTTAAAGGGTATTGGATTGGTTCCTGATTTGAAAAGAACTTGTGAAGACCCCGATAACTGTAATGTTGTTGAACTTGATGAAACAAAAAATTTCTTCATAATTCTCATTATGCTCTGGCTTATATTCAATATTGCAATTGGGCTGGCTGATATGCCTTCTGCGATTTTTGCATTCTTTGCAACAAGCTTTGCATTCAATCACTTCCCTTCACTGTTTGTAACCGGTGTTACTATGGGGGCGGCAGCTATAGGGGATGTGCCTGAATCAATTGGTCTCTTCAAATATGTGTTTTCAGCACTATTCGTCTTCGTTTGGGTTGACTATATTATGAAATACTTCTGGGCAATTTCCAGAACAACAAAACTATTTTTGAATGCATCAATTACACTTATTGCATTGTTTTTCATGGATGTAACTAACTTATTCACTATGATTGAAGGTTGGCTAAGTATCTTTGTTACAGGAATTGGATTTATTCTGTTTATTGCGTTTATGTTTGCAATGAAATTCTTTAATACTTTCTTCAATATAATGAATGTAAAAGCATCGAGAAATATTCGTGAAGGGGGACGTGAGAAAGTGTTGAGAGCAGAAAAAGATGTTAGCAGGGAAGTTCAGGCTGCAGGGGGTAAAAAGTAATGGATATGATTTCACTGATTCAGGCTGCATTTGCTTGGGTTTACCTCATGATGATTCTTGAGATTGTTTTTACATCCACTAAAAATATTACTGGAAAACAAGCGGGTCTTGAGGGTCGATTACTCTTTCTGATTTATTCACTATTTGTTTACTATAAAAATTTCCGAATAAATATTTTCTTTTATGATGCATTGGTCAATGAACCGATACATATGGCTTATTCAATGCTCAATACATTTATGGATGGCTTTTTTGGCTTGCCAATTGCCGGTGAACCATTCTTCTTTTTCAAATACATAATTCCTGTAGTTTTCATTTACCACTTTGTCGAATATTGGTTCAGATACGGTTTCCAAGACAAGCGAATTTCTAAATTAATTTCATTTGCTGCAGTGGTTCTTTTCCTTTCATCTAATGGATTATCACAAGGAGTTGGCATAAACTTCATTGGTTTGATTCCATTTGGTGGATTATTCTTTGGGAATTATATTATTCCGTTTTTAATTGCCGCTGCTCCAACGGGTGATGAAACCATTATTGAAGGATTGGTGAGTACATTTATACAAAACAATCCTGACTTAGCAGTTGGTGTTGAAATTTTTCTCATGATTCTTTTATTAACAATCGTCATATTTCTCATATACCTTTGTGGTGACTTCGTTCTTGGGGTGGCTGCATCTTCTATGATTAAATTGAGCCAATTTGATGATGCGATGTCTATATTGAAGGTTGGCGTATTATTAATCGGATTTTCTGTTGTGAGTATTTTCTTATTATTCGTATCTATGAGTTTTCTTGGCGGAGGTTTTTCTGGTTTCGCGAGTTTATCTTCAATACTCTTGTCTGTTGTTGGTTATGTCGGTATATTTATTGGACTGACACTTGTTGCAGAATTAATGATTTTCTTTGCAATGTTCACTATTTTCAGCAATGTCCGAAATGCATTTTCTGATGAACCATCTGAGGAATAGTTGAAATAAGTAGCATTTTTATACTCGTTCATTTTAGCTTAATGTGCTTAAATTCATTAATAGGGAGACTGAGATTTGGCAACTCAAAAACCAGTTAGATTCGCCGCCGAACTCAGTTCTGTTTGTATATGGACCAAAGTCCAGCGGGAAAAGCACCCTTATGATGAAAATCTCCAAGATGTATCCCGGGGATGTAGTTTACTATGATTTTCGTGCAAGAAGCCCTTCGGAGCTTCACAGAGTTCTGGCAGTTCAAAGACCTGGTCCTGGAACTCGAATGAGAAATTTTTTCAGAAGGAAGGTTCAGAAAAACAACATTTTTGATGGTATTGAACTCCACGAGAAGCAGCTTAAAATGATGGCTCGTGGGAAAGTAGACCCATTTGCACCTTTGATTAATAAAATTAAAAAATTCCACAAACCCGTGCTAATCCTTGATGAAATTCAGAATCTCAGCCACTCTGGTCTTGATAATCAGGAATTGGCTCAGTTAATGAATTTCCTAATTACAGTCACGAAGAGACTTCATCTTGCCCATGTAATTATTGTTACAAGCGACTGTTTGTTTATTGATGAAATTGCAAAGCTTGCTTCAATGGAAGAAGCCTCAGAATATCTATATGTTGGCGACTTGCCAAAGAGCAGTGTTCTTGAATGGTTGAAGGAAGAGGGAATGCCAATTCATCTTGCAAAAAAGACTTATGATGTGGTTGGGGGTAGACCCTATGACTTGTGGATTGTTATTCAACATTTCAGGGCAACCAATGATGTGAATGTAATAAACACTATGACGAGGAGGAAATCATCCCGCGTTAAGCTGGTCTTGAAGTCTGCCGGTGCATCCGAACTTAGATTTATTAGGAAGATTTCAAAGGGTCCTCTGACAATTAGCGACATTCAGCCAAAAATCCTTAAGTGGGCAGTTGAGAATGAAATTGCTTTCTTTGACCCAGTTAATGGTGAAGTCTACGCACTCAGTAAGAGTATGCAGGAAGCCATCAAAAAGGTATAATTTTTAACTTCTTGGCTTGAATCATAGTGTGGAAAAAACCGTAGTAACTGCCGCATTGCCTTATGCAAATGGTGAGCTTCACCTTGGACACATTAAGAGTACTTATCTGCCTGCAGACATCTACACGAGGTTTTTGAAATTTACTGGAAAAAATGCAATTTATCTGTGCGCCACTGATGAACATGGTACTCCAATCCTTTTCAAATCAGAGGAAAAGAAAACCGCTCCAGAAGAATACATCAAGATTTGGAGAAAAAGACATCTCGAAGACTTAGGTTTTGTGATGATTGATTTTGATTATTTTTATGCAACACATAGTCCAGAACACATTGAATTAACTCAAGAACTGTACA
>JAAOXX010000015.1 GCA_018221025.1 Candidatus Altarchaeota archaeon
ATTATGCACTCGAGAAGCTCGGAGTCGACGTATTCTGGTCTGGTCCAGAGCACTTTATTGATATTTATAATCCAAAGGAAAAACCACTGCGGGAATTGGTCAGGTTGTTCGTGCTGCTGGACGCGGATACAAGTGTGCAGTTATGCATTTTTTGAAAGGGGTGAAGGTTGGGGAAGACTATGCACTCGAGAAACTTGGAGTTGACGTATTCTGGTCTGGTCCGGAGCACTTTATTGATGTTTATAATCCGAAGGAGAAAGAAAAAAAAATGATTCGAGATTTCTGGGAAAAAATGAAACCCCTAGTTCCTAATTATGATGTGGTTGTTTTGGATGAATTCAACCTGACAGTGTTTTCAGGAATAATAAGTCCAGATGAGGTAAAACCATTTACTGAGAAGACCAAACCATATCTATTGATTCTTATTGGAAGGAAAGCCCCTCCCGAATTAGTGAAGCTTGCATCCGTTGCAAGTGAAGTTCGATTAATTAAACACCATTACCCAAGAGTTGGAGCTATGAGGGGATTTGAGGCATGAGCTATCAGCTTACTGTCCTTGGTTTTGGTTACTCCCAAGAACTTCAAGTTGAAGGTGGTCTTGAAGATGCGCTCAAGGGATTGGATGCAAAATTCACATCCTTTGAATTTGGAACATTTTTACACGAGATTGCGGATATGCCTTACAAAGAAGTTGATGGTGGGATGTATGCTTGGATGCTTTATCATCTTGACAATGCGGGTCAGATGAAGCCAGTAGAACAGGGACTAAAAGACCTGTCTCCAAAGGATGGCGATAGGATTTTTGCGCTATATCAATTCTTTTCTACTGGGATTCATTCAACACCCGGAGCTTATGAGCGTCCGTCTGCTGTGGAAATGCCTGAGGCTGAATGGCTTGACTACGTCTTGGAAAAGCCAGAGGAATATATTGATTCCTCACTAATTGAATACCAAGAATTTGAACCAGAAGTCGAAGACCTGACTCCATTACTCGAAGTATTTTTTGATGAAGATGAACTGCCAACTCAATTTGCTCAGTATTCCTTACCTGAATTTAATTTTAATCATACATCGTTGCAAGCTCTCTACACAGTGGTTTTCCCAAAATCTTTGGCAATTCCTCAACCAATTAATGACATCCAAAATGATTCAGAGTTAGAACATTTCTTAATGGATATCTTATCGGAAGCCAAGTTTGAAGGCGTTTTAGAGGCTATTAATCGAGAAACTGGACCCATCATTCATAAACTTCTTACTGCCTAACCGTGTTTTTTTAAACTCTTATTAAGAAAATCTCAATAGGTGATACGCGTGGCAAAGAAAACTGACTTGAAGGAAAAGCTCATAGAAATCATGAAACATAAAGAAAAAATTAGGAACATAGGTATTGTTGCTCACATAGACCATGGAAAAACTACAATGAGTGATTCTCTGGTGGCTGCAGCTGGAATGCTCAGTGAAAGTATTGCTGGGGATGCTCGATGGTTGGACTCTGACCAGGAAGAACAGGACAGGGGAATTACAATCAATTCCGGTAACGTTTCAATGGTTCACGAAATTGGTGGCGAAGAATTCGTAATTAACCTCGTTGATACCCCTGGACACGTTGACTTCGGTGGTGAAGTTACTCGTGCAATGAGGGCTGTTGATGGTGCACTCGTTTTATTAGATGCAGTTGAAGGCGCAATGCCCCAAACTGAAACCGTCTTGAGACAGGCTCTAAAAGAAAGGGTTAAACCAGTTTTATTCATCAATAAAGTGGACAGACTAATTAAGGAGCTTCAATTAACTCCCCAAGAAATGTCTGAAAGATTTTCAAAGATGATTGCAAACGTAAACAAACTGATTAAGCGATATGCTCCTGAAGAATACAAAGAAAAGTGGCAAGTTAGTGTTCAAAATGGGTCTGTTGGTTTTGGCTCCGCAATTGACCGCTGGGCTACAAATGTTGATACGATGAAGAGTGAAGGAATTGGATTCAAACAGATTCTTGATTTCTACAGCGAAAAACAAGTCGAAGAATTAACTGAGAAGGCTCCACTCCACAAGACACTCCTTGATATGGTTATCAAATATCTCCCAACACCACTTGAAGCACAGAAATACCGTGTGGCAAGAATTTGGAGAGGTTCACTCGATACTGTTGAGGGAAAGGCAATGCAGGCCTGCGACGATAAGGGACCATTAATGGGCGTTATTACAAAGATTGTCAATGACCCACACGCTGGTGAAGTAGCCAATGTCCGATTCTTTTCTGGTTCAGTAAAGGCAGGGCAGGAGATTGCACTTGTTGGTGCAGGAACTATGGAGAGAACTCAGCAGGTTGCACTTTACAAAGGACCATTCAGAGTTGCAGTTCCGGAAGTAACTGCAGGAAATATTGCCGCAATTGTTGGTTTAAAATCGGCTAGGGCGGGAGAAACTGTAGCTTTCTCACTCGATGCAGACCCATTCGAAGAGATTAAACATATCTTTGAACCCGTTGTCACTAAGGCACTTGAGGCTCAGAATCCGAAGGACTTGCCAAAACTGGTTGAAGTCTTAGTAAAGATGAGTAAGGAAGACCCAACACTTAAGGTCGATGTAAACCAAGAAACTGGTGAAATCCTAATTAGTGGTATGGGTGAATTACACCTTGAAATTAAGGAGAAATTTATTCTGCGCGACTGGAAAGTTCCAGTTAGGACATCTCCTCCAATTGTAGTTTATAGAGAAACTGTGAGTAAGAGGTCCGGTCCATATGAGGGTAAGTCTCCAAACAAACACAATAAGCTCTTCATTTCTGTTGAGCCTCTTGAAACCGCAGTACTCGATAAGATTGTTGCGGGAGATATTCCTGAAGGCGTCTTGAGAAAGGGTAAGGATGACAAGGTTCGACAAGAGTTCATAAGTCTCGGAATGACTAAGACTGAGGTTCGACGAATTATTGCAGTAAAGGGAAACAATATTCTTGTCAATGCGACAAAGGGTATTGTTCACTTCAATGAAATTCAAGAGTCCATATTACAAGGATTCTATGACATAGTTGACCATGGACCCCTGGCATTTGAGAAATGTTCTGGAATCAAATTCCTTGTTGAGGATGCGAAGCTCCATGAGGACAGTATTCACCGTGGACCCGCACAGATTATTCCCGCAGTAAGGGATGGTGTTAAGGGTTCTATGGCCGGTTCTGATGCGAGGCTTCTTGAGCCAATACAGACTATTCAGATTGATGTCCCAATGGAACACATGGGTTCAGTGACTACACTTGTCCAAGGAAGACGAGGAAAAGTCCTCGAAGTTCAGCAGAATGAGGGTGAACACGTGGCAATAATCGTGGACATCCCAGTTGCAAAGATGTTCGGGTTCACAAGCAACCTGCGTTCAGCAACTACTGGTATGGGTCACTGGTCTCTGATTAATTCAAGATTTGAGCCTCTGCCAAAAGAACTGCAAAACGACACTGTTCTTAGTATACGTCGCAGAAAAGGCATGAAAGAAGTAATCTTCGGAGAGGACTAACCCTCCCTCCATTTCATTTATTTTTAATAAGCCCCGACCAACTTAACATTTATATATTGCGATTGTTTAGCTTTCTGTGCACAAATCCCGCGTAGTTCTACTTCTGATGTTGTTGATG
>JAAOXX010000016.1 GCA_018221025.1 Candidatus Altarchaeota archaeon
AAAAGTTTAAAATAAAAAGAGAAAGAGGGCCACGGTGGGCCCTCTGGGGGTGGGTCGGGACGGTCTCCCTCATGGGAAGACCTACCCCGCACATCAGGCGGGGTATTTTTCTATCTCTCAATAGAGCAGTTTAAGTCCCAGCTTATTGGTCATTTCAAGGGCCTGCTGGGTTGGCTCCTTTGCGTCAACTGGTCCGAGCACTTGTGGACTCTTAACACCAGTGATTATTGTCATGACGCGGATTTTCCCTTCGTATTTCGGGTCAATTCTTGCACCCCAAATAACCTGAGCATCCTTGTCAAGTTCCCTTGTTACATAATCACCTACAAGAGTCGTCTCTTCAAGTGTCATATCGGGACCACCTGTTACGTGTATAAGTGCTCCCATTGCACCTCGGTAATCTACATCCAGAAGCGGGTTGCTCAACGCTTTTCTAACTGATTCTGCACCCTTATTCTCACTGGTTGATTCGCCGACACCTATCACGGCTACGCCGCCTTTGCTCATAATAGATTTCACATCCGCGTAATCCAAATTAACTAGGCTTGGAAGAGCAATCGTCTCAACTATTCCCTTTATCATAGTTGAAATCAACTCGTCTGCAACCTTGAATGCACTAGCAATTGGAAGATTACCTGCAATTTCAAGCAACCTATTATTATCAATTACGATGACAGTATCACAAACCTGTCTAAGCTCATACAAACCAGACTCCGCTTTAAATTGTCTGGCTCGTTCCATCTTAAACGGCATAGTTACTGCACCAATTACAATGGCCCCCATCTCTTTAGCAATTCTGGCAACAATCGGTGCTGCACCAGTACCAGTTCCACCACCCATACCAGAAACGACAAAGACCATATCAGCATCAGATATTAATTCTTTAATCTCATTCTTACTTTCTTCAGCAGCCTGCTTTCCGACGTCTGGAAAACCACCGGCACCAAGACCTCTACAAGTCTCCTTACCAATTAGCAGTTTAGCATCGGCTTCTCGATGGTCAAGGTGTTGTTTGTCTGTATTCATCGCGACAATTCTGGCACCCTGTATGCCCATCTTGTACAGTCTGTCTGCTGCATTGTTGCCTGCGCCTCCTGCGCCAACGACAACTATCCTTACTTGCCCTACATCCCAAGTGTCATCTTCTCTTTTTTCATTCAAAGCGGATTTTATGATGAAGTCCATTTTGGCTCCCCCCTTTTTCCCTTTTTTTCTATCATGAAATTATTATTATCTCATGTATAGTTCGGACTACCACTATGCTTATCTATTCAGAGCGATAGCTATTTCTATAAACGTGGTTGCCGGGGAATCCGGACTAGGGCTATAAATTAAATTAGTTAAATTTCATTTGAGCTGAGAAGGGCTAATTCTCTGTCTCCGAGTTAGGATGCGTTCCTATTATATTTCACACCCCGTGATATTTATGCCTATCCCAACCAATAAAGTATATTTTATAAAACATCTTTTGAAAAACATATATTAGACTATATAACCACAAACAGTTTAAATCTCCAGTAATCTAAGTTTTGTGGGAGAAACGAGAAGAATAAGAGTGTTAATGAAAGACGGAAGACGTTTTGAAGGCTTGGTTCTTCCAAAAACTGATTATTCAAGTGATGATATATTAATCATAAAATTGAATAATGGTTACAATATCGGAATTACTGAAAAAAATATTGTAAAAAAGGACTATCTTAAAGAAACCACATCAATGAAAAAAATCAAAGCACTTCACATAAAAGGAAAGGGCCCCCTCATCTCAGTAATAGGGACGGGAGGTACAATTTCAAGTAGAGTTGATTATGTAACAGGGGGAGTCAAAGCAAGTATGAGTGCAGATGAAATAATTGCATCAGTGCCTGAAGTCGCAAACTATGCTCAAATTGAATTTGTTGAGGTAATGAGGAAGCTTAGTGAAGACATGACTCCAAAAAACTGGTCGGAAATAGCGCAAAGTATATATCACGCACTTAAGAAATCGGAGGGCGCAGTAGTATTTCATGGAACAGATACAATGCATTATACTGCTTCCGCTATATCTTTTATGATAGATACAATCAAGCCCATAGTTTTTACAGGGGCTCAGAGAAGTAGCGATAGACCAAGTACCGATGCATTCGTCAATGCATTATGCAGTGTTCACGCCGCTAAAAGTAATATTGCAGAGTCTGTAATTTGTTTCCATTCAGAGACAAGTGATAGTATCAACCATATAATTAGGGGAAATCGGGCAAGAAAGATTCACACATCGGCCCGTCCAGCATTCAAATCGATAAATTATCCCCCACTGGCAAAAGTGTGGCCGGATGGAAAATTTGAAAAAACTGCCGACTATATTGAACGAGGGGATGGAAAACCAAGACTACGAAATAAAGTAGAACCCAAAGTTGCATTAATTAAGATATTCCCAGGGGCAGATCCCTCCATACTAAATTGGTATGCATCAAAAGGATACAAAGGCATAGTACTTGAAGGAACTGGCCTTGGTCATGTCCCAGTTAATCCCGATAATAAGAAGGGATGGATTCCCGTAATAAAAGAACTCAAAGACAGGATAATTTTTGTAGCGACTTCCCAAGCAATCAATGGAAGAACCCACAAGAATGTGTACACCAATCTACGAGAGTTGTCACGTCTCGGAGTTAGTTTTGTAGGAGACATGCTTCCTGAAACCGCATACACTAAATTAAGTTGGGCACTTGGAAACTTCCCAAAGACCGAAGTCAAGAAAACCATGGAAACAAATCTCAAAGGTGAGATGTCAGAAAGAACGCTTCGCATTTAGTAAACGCATTCAATTGGGTAATCTCTTACTGGAACAAATGCATCAGAATAAATCGTAACTCGGAGGAATGTTGAGGTCGGGCAGAATGTTTTTACATCAGTTACATTCGAAACAGCAACAATCATATCTGAAAAACTATTCGCACTCACATAGATTGTCGTTATATTGGACAACGAGCTGCCCGTTGAATTCTTAACGACAATTCGTGTTACTTTTGATATTCCCGCACTTGGATTAGCTAACTTAACCGCGAGTATATCATCAATCAATGCAGTATTATCTGTAACAGTTAATAAGTCCACACTGATTGCTGTAGAAGCCTGACCCTTAATATTTTCAAATTGGCTGCTTCCGGCGGCAGTCGTTGAACTTTGGATTCTCTGAATAAAAATCCAAGAACTGCCAATCGCTGCAACTCCCATTAGAAGTAAAAGGACAGTAGTAATCACAGGACTAATACCTTTCATGATAATAATAAAAAAAAGAAGTATAAAAGCAATTGCTTGCTTTAAGTTTCGGAAGTTATTGGGTAATTTCTGATGATGTATTGTGCACCAATTCTAGCAGAAATGTAGTAAGTCGTTCCAGTAATGCATGCAGTAGAGTTAGTGATGGAAACCATTGTCAACTGATTCGCCGGGAAGGCGAGATTAGCTGCCGTAGATTCTGTTCCAACAGTTGAGCTTGCATCCTTGAGGACTATTTCCGTCAGGGTTACACTCTCACTACCAACATTACCTAGAGTAAGATTATACTTACCAATGTTGGCATCTGACACAACTGAACATTCAAGTATATCGGGACTGATAGAAACTGCGGTCTTCTTCAGGTTGTCAACCTGACCAGTACCACCAGCCATTGCACTTGTCTGCATTCTCTGGTACCATACCCAAGCACCACCAACTGCAGCAACTGCCATTAGTAAAAGCAGAACTGTAGTAATAACGGGGGTAATACCTTTCATACCAATAAGTGAATCAGGGCATATTTAATCTTGTCTACTCGGTAAAACGCAGGAAAAATGGGCGTGTAAACTCGAGAGTGCTAATAAATGGATTTTATAGTACCTCGTAGGTGATAATATGAAGATAATTTACTGGTTCACTGAAATAAACAAGAAAAAACTGAGCATAGCGGGCGGGAAAGGGGCAAATCTCGGCGAAATGGTCAAATCCAAGTTTCCAGTTCCCCCTGGGTACATTGTTGGAAGTAATGCATATTTCGAATTTATTGATAAATCACGACTTCGTGAGAAAATATCTAAAGTTCTCGAGGGTTTGGACGTAGATGACTCTGCTAAACTTCAAGAAGTCTCAAAAACGATTCAAACTCTAATAAAGAAGTCTAAAATGTCAAAAGCCATGGAAGAGAAAATAGTTGAGGCCTATGATGAACTGACCCACAGACTTGGGGAAGCCCCGCTCGTAGCAATAAGGAGTTCAGCAACTGCAGAAGACTTGCCAGATGCCAGTTTTGCAGGTCAGCAGGCTACATTTTTGAATGTCACAAGGGATAACTTGATTGAATCAGTAATTGGTTGTTGGGCATCTCTTTTCACTGCAAGGGCAATATTTTATAGGACTAATCAAAAATTTGACCACATGAAAGTTGGAATTGCGGTAGTAATCCAAAAAATGATTCAAAGCGAAGTATCAGGCGTCCTGTTTACGACACACCCAACAGGAGAGAGCGATGTAATGATTATTGAGTCCGTTTATGGGCTTGGTGAAGGCATTGTAAGTGGAATGTACACTCCCGACCACCATGAAGTGGACCCGACATCCTGGGAAATAACAAAGAAGGACATAGCATCACAATCTCGAATGATTATGATTGACAAGGATAGTGGAACTAAGGAAGTTGAAGTTTCACCAGAGAAACAAGCCTTGCAAAAATTGCCTGATGATAGAATAATTGAATTGGCAAAACTAAGCAAGAAAATAGAAAAACACTATGCCTGGCCACAGGACATTGAATGGGCATTTGAAAAGGGCAAGATGTACATCGTCCAGAGTCGTGCAGTTACAACTATACCAAAGGACAGAAAGCGTCACGAAGACGAAGCACTTGTTAAAAGAATGAAACCCATTTTGAAGGGTCTCGCAGCATCACCAGGAGTAGCAGATGGTCCAGTTATGATGATTAAGGACGCTTCTGAAATTGATAAGGTCAAGAACGGGGACGTATTAGTAACCGGAATGACAAATCCAGATATGGTGCCTGCAATGAAGAGGGCATCGGCAATAGTCACAAATGAAGGGGGTATGACCTCCCACGCAGCAATAGTCAGCCGTGAACTCGGCGTCCCTGCAGTAGTTGGCACAAAGAATGCTACAAAGGTACTGAAACAGGGAGAAAAAATAACAGTTGATGGTAAGCGCGGTATGATTTATCGCGGGGAAAAGAAGGGATTACTCATTAACAAGGTTCCAGAAGAAGCCAGCAAAGAGGCGGGAGTTCATGCATGGATTCCAACTGCAACAAAAATAATGGTAAACCTCTCATCCCCAAGTGAGGCATCAAGAATTGCAGGGAAGGATGTTGACGGTGTTGGACTCTTAAGAGCTGAGTTTATGGTGGCTGAAATTGGAATTCACCCAAAGAAAGCAATAGCTGATGGTAAAAAAGACGAATTTGTTGAAAAACTAACAAATGATGTTGCTCAGATTGTTGAGGCATTCTGGCCAAGACCCGTAATATACAGAAGTTTTGATTTCAAGACGAATGAGTATCGTTCATTAAAGGGAGGGGACAAGTATGAGCCACACGAAAGTAATCCGATGATTGGCTACCGTGGCGCCATGCGTGCAATATCCGACCCCGAAGTATTTGACATCGAGATTGAGATGTTCAAGAAAGTCAGAGACGAGTTGGGCTTCAAGAATCTCTGGATGATGATGCCTTTTATTCGGTCAATTGATGAGGTGCTGGTAATCAAGAAGCGACTCACAGAAGTTGGACTCATCGGAGACAAGGATTTCAAATTCTTCGTAATGGCAGAGGTTCCAAGTATTGCATTTGAAATTGATAGGATTGCAAAGGAAGTCGATGGATTTTCAATTGGAAGCAATGACTTAACTCAACTCGTTCTTGGAGCAGACAGAGACAATGAAAATCTTGCTGAAACTTTTGATGAAAGAGACCCAGCTGTTTCAAAGGCACTTGAGATGATAATAACTGGTGCTAAGCGAAACGACTGCTATGTTGGAATTTGTGGACAGGCTCCAAGCGTTTATCCGGAAATTGTTGAAGACCTAGTAAAGTGGGGAATCGACAGCATCTCCGTGAATCCAGATGTAATTGAGAGGACAAGAAAAATTGTGGCACAGACTGAGATGAAAGTTTTGTTGGATAGGAAGCGTTTAGAGTCCTAATTCGACCATTCGTCCTGCTAGGTTCATAAGAACCCGAACTACGTCTCCGCCAGTTAGCTGCCCAGCACCGCCCCTTAGGGCATACCGTTCTCCAAATCGATATTGGTCATCTCTTGGAACATTAACGCCCCAGAATAATGCAGGGACTAAGTCCCCAGAATGTGTTTTTAGGTCGCATGGAGTCGAGTGGTCCCCAGTAATACAAATTGCTACATTGTCAAGCTTTGTTAAGGGCTTAATCAATTTATCAATGCGTTCAATTTCCTTCTTTTTATCCCGATAATTTCCATCATGGCTTGCATTATCAGTTTTTTTGAAGTGCAGGAAAAAGAAGTCAAAATTATTAATATTTTCAAGAATATGTTCAACTTTCTGCTTGTCGTCTTCTTC